>NZ_JCBCUW010000072.1:0-20127 GCF_059862525.1 Pseudomonas sp. MF08875 | reverse complement strand
GCTGAAACCTTGGGCAAGGCCGAGTTGAAGGGTCGCACGTTCGGGGATACTGAGTTCGTGATAGGACATAGTGGCAGCACCGTACCGGAAAGGTCAGGTGTTGCACTCAGTTTTTGCGGCCGCCCTCAGTTACATTGGCATTTTGTATGGCTTACGCTTTTCGATAACCTCGAACTGCTTCTTGGATTCGTCCCACACCGCCACACCGTTTTCCTGACTCATCTCAGGCGAGCCAGCTTTCAGATAGCGATAGTTCGAGAAGAAAAATACGTTGCTGTCAGCTCGATACGCCTCTTTAACGCCGAACCGTTCGAATGCATCGTTGCTCAGCTCTTCGTTGAAAGGTGCTCGGTAGACAACCCCGGTGTTCAGATCGACGATGCCGGAAGCCGTGCAGCCAGTGCCGCAACCGTAGCTGCTGAACACGTAGTGTCCGCCGAAATTGGGCTTCTGAACGCCCTTGCGCACAAACTCGAACTTCGCACGGATCTGGTCGTTTGCGCCGCCCAGCACGTATTTCAGGGCTTTGGGAGCAATGGGCTTGGCTGGCGAGTCTTCGAAATGGTGGCTGGAATCAGCGAAAGACTGGGTTGCAGACAGGGATATTGCGAGTAAGCAAAGCGCTTTCCATCTCATACACGTTCACTCCATTTTTGAACGCGGGATTTTTGATCGAAACGGTCAGCTATACAAGCAGAATTGGCTCCAATTTCTACCTTGGGCTAAGGCTGATGATTTGCCCACCAGCCCCATGCCAGACACTTAATCAGTGGTTTCAGCCAGATCGGTGATAGGTGTCTCAGGACCATCACGCAGCCCCACTACCCCAAGGTATAGGCAGATAGGAACTGTCTTACGGTAAGCCGGGCCTTGCACGTCGAATGCGAGCCACGCAGCAGACAACCCCCACATCCACGGGCCAAGGGCATTCAGCCAAGGGTTACGCTTGACGATTTCTTTCACCAGCACCTTCGCAGCCTCACGCCCCACGATTTGGGCGATGATGCTGATAATGATGACCTCGATGATGCCGAGCGCGACCTTGGGGCCAAGAATCTGAAAGATGATGGGCAGGATAGCCATCTTGCCGTTGCTTTTCAGATGCTCCATGACCTTCTCACGGTCGATGTCTTCGATCCCCATGTCTTTGAAAGCTTTGGCAAGCTCTTCTGGAGATTTGCTCAGAAGCTCCTTCTCTACGACCGCAGTAACAAGCTTCTCCAAGCGGGACTCAACTGAGCCACCCAGCTTGATTTTCACCTTCGACTTTTCACACACGTCAGAAATCATTTCGTTTGCGGATACGCCGCCATCGCTGTTGAACAGCGAGCGGGCAAAATACGCAAGGTCAGACGACCCAAAATAACGAATCTGTTTATCCATCAGCTCTATCAGCTCGTCTCTTGCAGACGAACTCTTCTCTGCCTGAGCAAGCAGTTCTTTGCGACGAGAATCGTTGGTCAGAGACGCATAGTTCTCCAACACACCAGAAACGTAACTCAAATCTTCCTGCATACATTTTCGTAGTATTGCTTTCATCGACCAATCATCCGCTGAGCTAAGGAGCCTGACAATTCAAAGCTATGTATCGGCTAACAGTCTCAAAGCTTTAACCCAAATGGTATAATCGTAGAAACAACTAATCACAATAATATGAACTCAATAATACCCTACCATCAACGTCTCTCTGTCGCTCGCGTTGACTGCCAACAGCATTCATATGCTTTGACTGAAAAAATTGAAGAGCACATTCAAAATCTCGATCTCGATGCACAAGTCTCCCCATCAATAATCCAGAAAATGATTATCGACTATCTCGGCAAACCGCCTTTTGAATTCGAGTTCTGCACGGGCTGGCGAGAGTTTATGATTTTCGCGAAAATTCTTGACGAAGGCTATTCAGTCTTCCCGCTCACTCTTTTCAATCCTACTGAGAATGAAAGGTATCTGAGTAATCTCATGCTGCTCGAAAAGAACATGCTTAAGAAGGGAATTTCAGAGAAGAAATTCAGATCGATGAACACATTAGACATTGCGATGCTGCTCGCAGAAGCAGATGCGATAAAAGGCATTCTTCATGACTATGTGCGAGATTTGCAGGACAAGAGTGAAGCCGTGGGCAACGTGGAGAAAGCTCCTGACGAAGCCGAGTCAACCGAGGAAGACGACGTGCCTCAACCGGGTGTGGCTGACGACGAGGATGAACTGATCTTCTAAGCAGCTCAGTGCGGCTTGTAGCGGTTGCAGGTGGACACGTAGAGGTATTCGAATACGGGCTTGTCCACCAGATCCTTGTCCAGCAGATTCTTCACATCTGGCACGTTGAGCTTGATTCCCTCGTTGCGTGCAAGGTGCGCGACGATCAGACCATGCTCGATCAGATGCTTCGACACAGAGGCCGTCAAACGGCTTTTGAGAGGCTTCTGAGCAGCTTCACGTAGCTCATCCATGCTCATCGCCTTCATGTCATCACCGAGGCTCGTGTGGAACTGGCGTAGCGTCTTCGCAATTACACGCTCAAGCGCTTCGTCCTGCAGCACAGCATCAATCACCGCAGCCGCCTGATCCGTCAGACCAATTTCGAATTCTTTCGCGATCTGGTAAAGCGATTCACGAAGTAATCCCCCGGCTGGCAATAGCTCCGCATCAAGTATGTGAAACCCGCGACCCAACGCTATGACACGGCGCTTGAATAGCTCATCACCAGCGTTCGGCTTCTCAACGTAGAGTGGCAATGCAAGAGCACCACGCACAAAAGCAGCCACAGCTCTCTCTCGAATCGACTCTCTGAATTGTTCGTTCTCACTGAGCGGATCGACCTTCCTTGCTGGCCATTTCGGCCAGAGGTATTTCAGTATGAACTGAATCATGGCGCATACCCCGCACGCTTCCTGCCGGACGGCTTGGGCTTGTAGTTCTCGTCTACCGATCCATACGCTTCGCTGAGCACCGTTGGAGGTGCGCTGTTCTCGAATATCCTCTTCCCGTTTTCGAGTGAGTCGAGCTTAAACGTCACCTCCTCCCTACCTGCCTTGAGGTAGTTACTGAACGTCACATGCCTGCACGCCTCGTCAAACTCGATTCTGATGTTGTGGTGCTCGCCAATCCCCTTCTGCACCTTTTCGACTGCAAAAGCAGTGTTGTCGATAGCGAATTTGAGTAACCTTGACCCGGTGTCGAATAGGCGCTTCTGCTCATCGCTGAGCGGCCCATGCGCGGGCACCATGTTACCGAACTCGTCCTGCTTCACTCGCACAGCACTGCCGGGAACGTAGATCTCAGGGCGTGTTTCTCTGATGTGTCTGTTCATCAGCGTTCTGTATTCGTCGCTGAGCCTGATTCTGTTCGTGTCTATGCCATGCTTGATAAACCCATCTGTGAGGGTTTCGATGAGCATCTTCTTTGAAGCATCAGGCAAGTCAGAAGAGAGGTTGAGGCGTATGGACTCAGGTCGGGACTCGAAGCGCTTCGAGAGTAGCATGACGTAATCATTCAGCACGGCTTTAAAATACTGCTGCTGAACGTCTTTTTTCAGCACGTCGAAATTGCCGTCATAGTCCATTTTGATCAGCTCTTCCCTCCCCTTCTTGATAAGGATGGTCTTTTCAACGGGGTCTTGAACGATGTTGCAATAATGCTTCTGTGCCACGGCTCGGATGTCCTGACTGAATCGCCTGTCGATCTCATCCACGAGGCATGGAAGCTCAAGCTTGCCCACAGATCCATTTTCGAACCTCACGGTTGCTGATGGAGAGTCACCAGAGAGCTTGATAGCCCTCTCAGTCTCTCTGTATTCGTGGTCATCTGGAAGACGGTAGCGGTTTGGATCGATGTAGATTTCTGACTGGTCATCGAATTCCGCCGCTGGATTTATAATTTGTGCGATTTTATTTAGTATCTTGTTCATTTCTCTCTCTGTTAGTTGATCTTGTATTTGCTAATGTTTTGTTCAGCTCACGCATGACACGCTGATATGCACTTAACTGCAATTCGTATTCATACGGAGATTCAAAGCTGCGCTCCCTGTCCAGCTCTTTGACTTTCTCAGCCCTTGCTTTCGCGAGCAAGGGTAAGAGGATTTCATCTGTGAGTTTATAATTTTCCATTTCTTACCTCCCGAATTTCACTGTTCTTGCTGGTCTGTGCTGACTACGAATGTCGTCTTCAATTGCGCTTATTCTGAACGAGTCTTCAATCTGCTGAGCGTTAGCCGCTGGGGGCTTCGCGGCTGAAAAATCAACTGAATCCACGTCGAAGGCTTCGAGCTTTTTGAAAAATTCCTGATCTGAATCGACAGATACATCTGGTGCCGTCGCGTCTGGCAGTTCATCACCATCAATAAATGGTTCATCAGGTTCAGGCTGGTTAGCCTTTTCACCCTTGATAATGTCGAAAATGGAGACATGCTCATCGCTATCGAGGTCAGCAAGCTCATCGACCTGAATCACAGGCAATGACTCTGGAACTGGCTCAGGCGTTGGCTCATGAAGGCTCAAAGCCTGATAGTCAATATTCTCATAGGGGTTTTCGAGAGCCAGTTTTCCTAACTCAGCCTTATGCACTGAATCAACCAAGCCTTCGTCGTAACCGGCCTGTGATTTGACTGGGTAGGCTTCACTAAGCTCGCTCAACGTCAAAGCTCGCTCGATGGTCATTTCACCGACAGGATCTGGCTTAGAATGCTCGACATTGGCAGGCTCTACAGCTCCAACGGCTGGGTTAACAGGTCCAGCTTGAACAGGTTCAGATGCAGTCACGTCTGGTGCTTTACGCGCCTCAACATCCTGAGCTTTTTGCTCCGCTGGCTTGCCCGCAGGTGCATTCTCAGGCAGATCTTGGACCAGCTTTTCATCTTGCGTAACTGTCGCTTTTGGCTGCTTGTACTCATCAAGAATCCACTGATAGGTCTTGTTTTGTATACGAAGCCTTTCAATGTCGATCCCATTTGCTTCGAGCGATTCGATCTGCGTTCTGAAAAACTGCTCAACGTTCTGCCCACCAGTCATTTTTGCTTCATTCACCCACATATAGATAGGCTTCTCGTTTTTTACAAAACGATGCACAGTCGATGCGACAACATATTCATTGAATGCTGGATGATTTATTTCGCGTGTTCTCGCAGAAACAGTTCCGTTTGGGCTGATTTTGACAAACGGCTGATTACTCTCATCGTTGATAGCAAAGTGAGTAGTTTTAAATTTAGCTTTATGACCATTTTTCTCGGCTACGCGCTCAATAGCCTCTTTGAACGTTTCGCCCAAGTCATCACTTATCTTATTTTTCTCGAATACCTCATCGACGTAATCGCCCGGTTTGAATGGTTCATCCCCAAATGTCACTGTAGGCAAATCACGACTGCGATAGTCGTAGCGGTGATGCTCAAGCGTTTTGTGATCAATGCTTTCCTTATGCTCTACCCTTTGGTCATTCGCTTGCTCAGGCGCAGATTCATCGTCATTCAACGCTGACCCCACTGGAAAGGCATTCGTGAATTTTGTATCGAGCTTTGCTTGCCCAGCCTGCATAGCGGCTTGCGTGTATTGTCCATCAACGACTTCACCGCTTTTTTCTTTTTCTTGTAGATCTTGACTCATGATAATTATATTTTGTTCTTACTCGTAATTATACCATTTTCAATAATCAAAAATTACGACTAACACAAAAACTTAGCCTGTAGAAACTAAAAAACCGACACAGCACACCATCGCTTTATTTTTTCTCCCGGACATAGAAACAAAAAAGCCCCAAAACAGGGGCTTTTCATTAGAAGTTGGTATTTGGCATACCAGTGAAAAATAGCGTAACCAGCATCTTAACAAAATCATGAAAAAATATAGTGACTGGAATCATACCCAAAAACGACAGAATGATATATTTGTAAACCTTAGCTCGAGCAGATGGTAGCAAATTCGCGATCTTATAAAAAACGTAAGACATTGCGATGAATGCAAAAGCACCGTAAAAACCATACCAATGGCGTTCTACAAATAGGAAAAAATAACTATAAAAACCAAACCAAAGCAGGATAAAACAAAAAACCGTATAGAAAAATTTGTCTTCCGATATTTGTGAGTTTTTCCCCCGGCCTTCCCTTCGATTAACCTCCTTAACGTTCTCAATCTCTGCATCAATTTTGAACGCATGACGGCCCCCTGCATGATCGTAATAAGCGCCGTCACGCTTCGTTGGTTCTTCATCCATGGTGGTAGCTCCTTTGACCAAGTGATGGCGGATTGCCCGCAGGTTGATTCGCGTGCGATTCTAAACGTAATGAGATTACGGATCGAGATCGAGACGCATGGAAGATGACTACCAAGGCTGGCTTGCATCACGCCCTACGCTCGTAGAGGACCGCAGCCACCCGAACCATTGGCGAAACCGCGCAGCAGATTTGAAAGCCTCCGCAGGGGCGCTATGGCACTCAATGGGAGCGCAGGATGCAGCCATCGCAGCAGAACTGGGCTACGCACCAGGTTATCGAATGTCCGTGGCTTGCTGGCCGGTGTATCACATGCTTTGCGGCTTATCGCTCGAACTCATCATGAAAGCTGTGCTGGCTCAGCGTGGGCTTGCACCGGACGAGTTCAAAGGCCACAAATTTGCCAACCTGCATCGCTTGCTGGGCCTTCCTCTGAACAAAGAAAAAGCGAAGCTCATGGCCTTCTACCAAGACGCATTGGTATGGGCTGGACGCTATCCTACGCCGCTTGACGCAACTGATGAAAAGCTCATGAGTCACTATGAGCTTGCAAGCGACATACTGACGAAGCCTATTGAGATGGGGCAGCCGGGGGTTCTGAAATTCAAGGTGTCGAGCGGCGCAACCGACTGGGAGCAGTTCACAGCACTGTGGAGCAGCTACGCCGCTTTGTTCAGCGAGGCGTAGCGATCACACCTCGATCTCAGCCCAATACAAATGCTCTCTGTGCCACGCAAGGTATTTGAGATGCTGAGGCGCAAGTTCCACACTCAGATCTGCTGAGCAATTCAAGATTGCTCGGTCAGCATCGGACAGGTAGGGCGAAATCAGGATTCCCCCCTCGTCGTCAAACGAGACATAACCTTTGTCGAAAAGGGCATCAAGGCTGGGATTCAGCAGCAAGCCGTTGTAAAGGTCCAGACGTTCTGTATTGCTCGACTCTCTCCACGGCTTGATGTGAGAGGCTTTGAGAATGTCGATCCGGCTGCATCCCGTGGCTGCGCATTGCCCCCAATGGTTGATGAGCTTTTTGCGGAAATCACCCTGACCCACCCGAGCGAGTATCAACCGCCTTTTCTCCGTTTCCGTGAGCATCGGATCGACCAATATCTGCTGCTCTTGCCCCTTTGCGATAACCTCTGAAACGTCATCTGTGACCCAGTATTTCCGAGTGACGCCGAAGCTGCCTTTCCTACTCGGAGCCACTCCAATCGAGACACAGAAGCTTTCAAAGGCAAGCTGCAGGTTCTCATTCAAAGCGGGGTATGAGCCATAGATTTTGTTCAGCGCGATGTTCGTGTCGCTACCATGCTTTTCCCGGTTCGAGCTGTGACTGTGGACCTTGTTACCCACGTAGCCGATGAAGCGGGATGGGGCGAACGCAATTCCGGCATCAGTGAGATAAGGCAGATAGCACGTCCCTCGCTTGATTAGATCCCGGTAGATTTTCCCATCTCCATCTTCCATCGCTCTGGCACGGTCCAGCTCAGCAAGGTTCTCTGCTACCTGCTCTTCATTTACCACCAGTTCCATCGCGGATCCTCATCATCGACGCAAGACTGAGACTCTACCCTCACTGCCAAGAGCTATCCACACTCAACACGGGATGTGATGCTGGCTTGATCTTGATGGCTCTGGCCCGCCCATCTCAGACCAACGTATAGGAACTGGGATCCAATAAAGTGCTGGCTTTGAGCCACGCGGCTATGAAAAGATCCGGATCCTTTTTAGCTGTGGTGGATGGACCCAAATGCTGCTGTTCAATCGAAAACTATTAGCGACTGCTGTGCTCATCGGCTCCGTATCCTTACTGGCCGGGTGCCAAGAAAAGCTCGAAGCCACTTCCATGCCAATCTTGAAGGCAAGCGTCGAGAAAGTCTCAAAGGACATGGATCCTGTTGAGAAGGTCAAATTTCAAGAGGCCTACCAGACCGGCCTAAACTACGTGTATGCGAAAAACCACGGCGGACGCACTCCAGAGCAGAACGTTGGAGCGATTTTCAACCAGCTCATGAGCGGTGTAAGTGGCAAGAAAATCGACACGAGTGCTGATGAGAATACCGAACGTGAATTCCTGAAGCTGATGGACGGGAAAACCGCATCTGATGTGATCGGCGAGAAGGCCGATTGGGAGAAGGAATTAGCGACTCTGCAGGCCCAATGGCAGAAAGCGCAGGACGAACTTGCAGCACAGCGTCAGAAGCAGATTGAAGAAAATGCTCGTCAGCAGAAGCTGGAATTTGCACGTCAGCGCAGGTTGCAACTGACACAAAACATCGCACAGCTTGAGCAGAATATTCCGAAGATCGAGGCACAAATCAGCGAAGCGGAAACGCTGAAACAGCCATACGCTGAGGCCGTGGCTGACTACTCCAAAGTCGAAATCAAAAATATCTCTCTCAAATCTGACGGGCCACGCAAGCGGTTCATAGAATTCGACGTGGTGAACGGATCTCAGGTCCAGTTTGACCGGATCTTCTTCAAAACAATCGTCGTTGCTGGCTCAGAAAACGTTGTAAATCGTGACTCATTCGAGAACGTGGCAGGCAATGGCGTCGCCCCCGGATCGACCTACCACGTTTCCTACAACATCTCCTATTCCAGTGCTTACAAATACGCTCCGAACGATCTGGCCGTGAACATCAAAATCCTCACTGCCACTGACACCGGCAAGAAGGTTGCCGTCGCTGAAACACTGGATGATGCAGGCTGGAAGCGCTGGTCGGAGAGCAATCTGATCAGCGCGAAAAACCAGCTTGAGCAGACGCAAAAGCGTATCGACGACTTTAAAAAGCAATTAGCTGATATGGATCAGCAATCTACTTCTGCATAATCAGGGAATGATGATGAAAAACATTACTAAATTGCTGGTAGCTGCCAGCATCAGCGCTGTATTGGCTGGCTGTGGTGGCGATGATAGCCCTGTCGTGAAATCGAAGACTATTGATGACGTAGGCCGTTTCATTGAGCAGAGCGACCAGCTCACGCCGCAGCAGAAGAAAGACCTCTCCGCTGCCGTGCCTAACCTGATGAACGAATGGGTCATCAAGCATGGTTTCAACGAGGACATTAAGAAGGATCTCGGCGCTTATTTTGACGGCATGCACGTCAACGAGATCATCAAGAAAGGCGGCACTGTGCTTGACCGCGATAAAAAAACAGAGGCTGAAGGCATCGCAATCAACTACCGCGCCAAGCATATGTAACTGTCAGAGGCCGCCCTTCGGGGCGGTTTCATGGATTAGTTGAAGATAAAATCCCTATGTGTTGAGTTCGAAACTCAACATCGTAATGCCCAACCTCTCCAGCTCCGTATAACTGAACATATCAGCGTTCAGGGATCTTGCATTTTTCGTCAAATATCCCTTTGGATCAAGGTCGTAATCAATGACCGAAAGGCAAATACTATTTTGCCAAGATTTTGGCTCAAATATAGCCAAGACAGTGTAGCTTTTAGTCTCCGCCCCATCGGCAACTGTGATCTCGGGATAGTCAGCCATGAAGCCCTTTCTGATATAAAACCTCGTGTCAACTCGCCGTGCTTTTGCTTCAGCTCAATGAAAGATGCACCGAAATTCTCATAATAGAATAGGCTCTTGCCACTGAACGTCATCGGACCATTAACCAGCGAACTGCCATCGTCAGTCACCTTACCAAACGTTATTGACGAACGTTTTCCACTAACAAGCTTTTTTATAAACTTCTCAAAATTCATTCACGTCACCATCTTGCACCTCGACGACTACATTCTTAATCGTAAAGAGTGCTCTCACACCGACGGATTTCGGCGTGGCAGGCTATTTAGCCGCTGGTTTTGCACCCGAGTGATCGAAACTCGATTAGCCCCATCTGGCGTGCAAAGATAAATCAGACTTTCTTTTTCAGGACGTGCAGATACTCAGTCACAAATGCAGGTGAGTTCGCAGCCTTGGCAGCTCTGTAGCGCGGATGTTCCTGAGTGAAGCATGAGTATTTACCATGAGCGGAGAAGATGTCTGCTATCGCCTCTGGCCTCATTCGACTCTCGTTTGAATAGCTCATAATAACATAACGAAAATCAGCCTTTTCAAGAATATCGTTCATCACCACTTTCGCTTTGCGAGAGTCAGACCATGGCGACTTATTCACATCCTTCCTCAGCCCGACCCTCCCCGTAATCTCAGGCTCATCGTTTTTCACGATGGTATTGAGCAAGTGATACATTCTTGAGTAGTTAAATGTATAAGGCGGATCAAGATACAAAATATCTCCGCTCAGCTCCTCAATCGCACAACTCGCATCCATACTGATGACATTGTTATTTTTGTTTTTCAACTCTGCCAATTTCAAATGCTCAAAAACAATTCTCTTTTCTGCTCGCGGGTAGATGCGCTTCAGATATCCGGCTGTGTGACCAGCCGTATTAGCGACCTTGCTTGCCGCCTCGAGAATGCACCCAAGCAGATAGTAATACTGCTTTTTGCTCAAAACCTTGATCGAACGTAAATATTGAACGTGCGTCACGGCGGCATCTATAAGCTGAGAATTCATTTCTGTAAAAAACATACGTCCGCCGACCGGGGAGTAGTTTTGATTGATAAATCCCTCAATACCAATGCTATGATTCAGAAAATATAAATATCCATCCACGGATGCAGCTACAGCAGCGTCAGCTTGTAAAATATTCTTAAGCGTGACATACGAGTAGAACTCAATATCGTTAGCCGTTACGTTGAACCGATTTTTGTAAAACTCAGAGACTTTTCCAGATCCTCCGAAGAGGTCTGTGAATCGTGCTTTGCGTTTCAAGCTGATTTTGCTTTCGCAATCAGTTACTACAGAATCAATAAAGCTCAATAGTTTAGTTTTGCTTCCCATATAGTTCACGAAAATCACGCGAGGGTCATCATCCCTGTCGGGTTAGTGTTGCATGACAGAGCGAAAAGCCAATCAATTTCAGGCTTTGGGTTTTGCATGAAAGTGTCGAAACTTTCTAAACACCCCGATTGGTGATGCAAAGCAGGAAGCGTATTTGTTGTGAAAAACTAAGGACAAACTGAAAACCATCGAAACTTGGCGATGCAAAGCAAGGATTAAAAAAGTCTTGCTTCTTAACCAAATTTATTACTATTTCGTAATTTTAAATTTCAGAACATTTCTATCCCGTGTAAATTCGCCACCTTCAAAAAACGTCAGAATATAATATTCATCAAATTCCTGAACCTCATATTTCTCAAGAGGAAATAATTCATCGCTGTGGTGTCCCGGTTCAGAATCGAACTCAAAACACTGTCTTCTGATCAAACGAAGTTCATATCCACTATTTAGAATGACAATCGAAAAACCTGCATACCATTCATTATTGAGGTGACGCACAAATCCAAAATGTTCATAACCCCACGCCCACTTTGAATGATTAAAATATTCACAAGGAAGATATGAAGGTGTCTCATGAAGACGCCACTCACTGTGATCATCAACCATGCGGACGTGCTTAAAATCTTGCTGAAAAAAATCTTTCAATTCGATCATTTTTTGTACCCCCATTTAGATTATAATCAGTTAAAAAACTGAACAATAAAGTTAAATTCCTTCCATCCATTTTTTCTCTTAATAACTGTTGTGAGACCGAAGCAATCACTTTTTTCTAAATAATGGACCTCAATAATACTATAACGCCCGGCAACTCCATTATTAACAAAGCTAATTTCCGGGCATGAGGTGGGCGTTTCAATAATAACAAATTCGGGTTTGTCATTACTCAAAAATATTTTGAATTCACAATTTCCATCCGCGCCACATTCGAATTGATCACAGATTTTATTTTCTATCTGCATATCAACTGCCATAAGAGTAACGGACTTGACGCTGTTAGAATTCAGAGTACCCAAAAACTTTTGAATTGACATGACATGGATTCATGCGCTAATCAGCACTATTGCTGATTTGAAAGTCTCGTTAAGACTTTGAGTATCGCATTCAGTGTCGAAACTGATTTTAAAAAATGGCCCAATTGCCACTGCGATAAAGGAAATCGAAATTCGCTGCCTGCGTTTCGATGGGACAAACGTTATCACGACGATTCTGGATGTCAATCTCACAAAAAAACAAGAACTTGCGATAAAAATCTTCAAAGTAAAATCATGAATTTGAAATAGGTGTTTTTCTGATTTCCGAGGTGATGCGCTGAGGCACTGAAAAGCACGTAAAGCCCCAGACGGCGGGGCTTACGGGGCTATCTTTAAAACTAAATTCAAGGTTTTAAGCTGAAATTAAATTGGTATTTTTCTGAAAAACGCTGAGCATCGCCCAATAATGATCAAAAAACAGTCAAAGGACAACAGACCAAACCCGACGAACGGTCGTCATTTTTTGGATTTTTTCCATTCCTTTGGGGCTTTGCGCATCACAGATTTCATTGCAGCACTCATAGAACCTTCAATCTCAGCGCTCGACGCATAGAGCACACATACCCGCTCATCTCCATCTCTGAACAGCTCTGCATGTCCACCTGCGAAGGCCACTGATGCACAGTCATCACCGTGCGCCACGTTGATGCTGACGTCTCTGAACCGAACAGAAAGCGTGCCATCTCCGCCCTTCTCTACCACCCGTAGGCTGAAATCCCCCACGAGGACACGCAGACCCGGTTTGTCGTCATCCACGTTGCCCAGCACACGCGCCGAGTAAACCCCGTCTTCGCTGATCTCAGCGAAATAGACGAAATCGAATTTCTTGAACAGCTCTACGACAGACGACTTGAAATCAGCACAAAAGAAAATGTTCATTGATAGCGAATTCACGAGTTAATGGTTGCAGATGCATGCAGAGACTGAGCTGAATTCTATCACTATCACAACGAGCTGAAAATATTTACAACCAATCATATCTTAACTGCTAAAACAGAGAAACTGGAATGGTATAATTACAAAAACAATAATAGATAAGATGACATTCAGAAATATACTGCCAGCACTGCTGATGCTTTTTACTATCTCAGCATATGCAGATTCAGCAACAACAAGCATGAAAGACACGAGCAAATGCGGGTTGCTTGAAAACTCGAAGCTAATTGATGGGCATGCTATGACTGTGTGCCCTCAAAACGTCTACATGCAAATCAAGCAAAGCTTCCTTGGAGACGACGCCCGAGCTTTTCTCAGAGATAGCTTCGTAGATGAACAAAAAAACCTGAAAACAGATTCACAGCGATTCGCTGATGAAAGAAATCAGGCTGCATTCTCTATTGCGAATAACTCATTCTACAAATTTTCTCTATTTTTGAGCTTGATAATCTCAGCATTCATCTTCGTCAAGCTAATGATAGAGATGGTGAAGGGTGACGTGGCTTTGGGTTCCGGCAAGCGCTACTCACTCGTGCTGTCCGGCCTGTTCAGCCTATTCGGCATCTGCATGCTCACTCCCATCGGCAATCTTTCAGCAGGCCAGTATCTGGCCGTTGGGGCCGACAACATAGGCGTAGCGTTGGATCAGCCGCTATGGCAAGGCAATGCTGCACAGCTCCAGCGAGGTAATCTCGAAACACAGACGAACGATGACATTTATGACTCGGTGTTCAACCATCCGCAAACCCAATATAGGGCCGAAGCCCTTACAATGTCTGCATTGACGCACTCGTTATTGATTCGTCGCAGCAGCCAGTATTACAGCAACTTTGCGCATCAGAACAAGCAAGACAATTACGAGAACATGATTCCCATTTCAAAAATTGTGAAACGTGAAGGGAACAAGCTGAAATTTGAAGTAGAAGATCCTGAAACACCCGGCCTCATTGCCTATTCTGCCGACCCCTATGTATTCAACTACGTGAAAAATGGCGGTGCTCAACAGAACACATGCTTAGCTGCGATTGGCTTTGATAGGAAATATTCAACACGCAGTGACATAGACAACATAGAGAACGATGTTATTGAGTTGAAGAATGACATTGTGCAGAGCTGCATCACAGACACGAGCACGCAGCAATATCAAGCGTTTCTCACGTCAATGCTCAGTATGTATGTTTCTAACCTAACATCTAACTGGCTTGAGAAGACGACATACGAGCTATACACCAGTGGCAAGGCAGACGAGCTTGCAACTATCGCTATGCACGCTCTCTGTGCAGACGGCGAGGGATACAGACTCACAGCGAAGGAGTTCATCAAGACCCACAGAACTGGGGATTTCAATTGCGTCGGGGCAGACTGGAAAGTGATGGGAGATGCAAAAGACGCTTATAGCTATCAAGTGGAGCTGAGCGGCGAGTTGATAAAAATCGCTTTTGCTTATAAGACAGGACTCTTGAAGATTCAAGGCGCATTGCTCAAAGCTTTTCAAAACCCTGACTCTGATGCAAAGGGGCTGTCCATCGTCCAGCAAGGATTTTTGGGAGCGGTGCAGGATTACAATCAGTATCGTGATGATCAGCTTTTCTCATCAAACTTCCTCAGTAATTTTAATGACAATAGCCTTGGCACATTCATTACAAGCAAATGCGTGGGCGGCTGTGTCGATGAAAAATGGCTCAAAGTGCATGCTAACTATTCTGAAGAAGCCAATCCATTCAACGTGGGAGCGTTCATTAGCACAATGTATATGCAGACAGGGTGGAAAGAGGATAGCTCGCCAACGCTCGATGCACAGGCTATGACTCAGACATTACTCATTGAGAACAGCGGCAAGAACAAGCAAGCTGAGACGTATGAGAATGCTTCGATTCTCGCGCTTGAAAATCCGAGCAAGACATATAACCGCTGCATGAATTCGAGCAACCATGCGGGATCATGTCTCGCAATGTTTGGCTCTAACATAACAACAATAGGCATACAGCTCAAAGAGCTGGCGATGGGAGTAAAATTCGCGGCAGGAGTAGCAGCCCGTATCAGTGACGAGCGCAACAAAAATTTCCTCAATGTGAAAGATAATGCTACGGCTCAGGTCGGAAAGAAAGTCAAGGAGGAATCTAAAGCGCTTACAAGCGTTTTTGGAAAAATTGCTCAATACATGAATGTGATTAGCGAACTGACTGATGCAATTTCCACTCTGCTCATAAGCATTGGACTTGTAATGTATGTGCTTATCCCCGCCCTCCTTTTCGCACCATTCCAGCTCGCGGGGACGATTCTTTCTTACTACGTGCTGATAACTATCTTATTCATGCCAGCACTGCTGCTCATGCTATTTCGCTTGAACGATGCAAACAACATGGTTGCCGTGGGTAAAAACGTAGCAAAATACTTCGGCTTCCTCATCGCACATCACTTAGTGCTGAGCATAGCATTCATCGGCTATATAACGCTTTCTGATATCGTATTGAAGAGCTTCTATCCAGTTATTGAGGCTCTGATTGGTTCTATCGTGGCGTTGATAGGTGGAGAGTTCATGCAGTTTGTCGCTATGATGATGATACGTTTAGCAATGACGTATTTCCTGCTCATAACCTGCCTTTACATAACGCTGAATTTCATAGCAACAGCACTGTCGCCGCTGAACACAAACCTCTTTTTTATCAGCTATATCGTCAGCTCAGTCAGGAAGTTCTCGGCTGTCGCAAACCTACTCGGAGGTTTCTTACCGGGGATGCTCACAGCAACGACAAAAGGAGTGGGATACAAAGCGTTCGAGCTTGCACGAAATAGTTTCAGAAAAAGGGGCGACTAAGCCCCTGATTGGAGAAGTGCAAATGGTATAATTACAGAAACAATCATATTCAGTAATGAAACACATATTTGCATTTATCACATTTGTATTGCTTCTGAGCACTACGAATGTGTACGCACAGCCTCTATCTCAATTCCTGAGTGAAGGGCTTGGCGGCTCAATCAAGCTTCAACAATCGCAAAGCGAAGACCAGAAAAGCTTAGATCCCGTATACGGCTTGAACGAAGCGCTCTATGGCTGCTCCCTGTCCCAACAAATGAAGATCTGGCCTGCCTTCGACTCGACCATCATTGAAGAGTGCTACGGCAAAAACAACATCTTCAACAGCGGTGCAGCGAACATATTCTCAGCAGCCGTGGCGGGAGTCGCTGGGCTTTTCGTAGCGATCCTTGGAGCCGTAGGTGGCTGGCTGTCTCTAACGAGACTCATAGACGTGGTGAGCGGCAGAGCGAGCAGACAGCAAACGTTCACGTTTACCCTGCTCATTCTCTTTATCGTGCTTCTGCTGAAGCCAGTGATTCGGACCGCCTCTGAATCAGAGAACGAGAGCTGGAACCAAAACAAGATCTCGGCTTTGACGTTCATCCTCAGCCCTCTCTTCATCGCCACGCTGCATGCTATCGAAACCTACCTCACAGAGACGAACGAAAAGGCGGTGATGCTCTACCCTCCCATTAAGATTCCTGTCTATACGAATGGCAAGGTCCAAGAAATCTACAACATGATTGATTTCTTCGTCTGCTCAGCGGAATACCCTGATGACAGCAAGGCGCAGATCGACTTTTTCAGCGTCGATGATGAGGTAAAGGGTTACAAGCAGGTCGGCAAATGCTCGATCAGCATCAGCTTCAAAATCAATCAGCAGCTCATCGACGAAGCGAAGACCCAAGGCCTCATCGACTTCAAGCAATACGCTATTAACAACGCCAAGCAAGCCATCACAGCTGCAGCGACTGATGCGAATGCAGTAGCACGCAACATCTCCAGCAAGGCTCAGCCCCTCGCAGGTAAGGAGCTTGATCCGTTCGACACGACGAAGCTTGTCGATGGGGAGGAAGGCTCCTACAACCTCAACGCCATGTCAGCAGCCGGGATCGGGGATTATGCTTGGGCAGCCTCTGAAAACATCAGCAAGCGCCTTGCTGAAAGCCTAAACCACTACCCAAACCTTGATGAGCAGTCGCTACCAGCCAGCCGTTCACCTCAGTTGTGCGTCAATACACCGGGAGGGACGAGCTTCTTCAAAAATGCTGATGCTGACGAGAGCTTGAAAGCGTGCGTGCAGACCATGTGTGCCTCTGATAGCAGTCAATACGTGTGCGGGGCAGCGATAGCGTATGCAGCGCAATATCTCGGCCAGAGCTTCTACGAGCACCCAAATTTCTTCACGATGTTCAAAAATTTCATGGCGAGGTTCTACGACTCAGACGCGTTCATTGAGAAAGCGCATCTGACATACAACAGCCTCAGCATCGACAGCACAATTAGTGAAGGGCTGTATGAGCCATTGCGAATCGGGAACGTCGCCTTCACTGTGCCTTACGAGCACATCCGAAACACCCTTGACCACGACTGGTGGTTCGAGAATAGCTTTGACCTGTTCGGCTCAGAGGTCATTTCCACTGACTACAAGCAGGCCGTCTACGACGCCTTGACCATCGGCCCTGATGGCTTCTTGGGCATAGTCAGAACGAATTTCTGCCTCCAGAACCCAAACACCAACAATGTCGAAGGCTCAGGGTTCTACTGCCCATCTGTCTTCAAGACCATGCAGATGCAAGGTAAGCGTTTCCTTGCAGCAGCAACGTATCTCGAAGCTGGGACAAGAGCTGCGAAGCTCACACGGAAGACCCCAGTGGACAAAGCAGCCGCAAGCGCTGCAGTGAAGCAAGGCACTGCGCTCGTGGGCGACATCACAACCAAGATGGGCATGAGCAAAGCAGCACTTATCGCTATCGCTGCACTACACGAGAAGACAGACGACATGTATACGGAGTATGGCTCGACGCTGGGCAACGAAGAGATCTACGCACTTGCGGCGCTGTTCATTGTTCCTGAGCTTGCAGACACGATGCACCACGTAGCGGTTTATCTATGGGGAGCAGGGCTATTTTTCACTATCGTGATACCCATGACCGTAGCGCTGGGTGTGCTGGGCATGTTCATCACGTTCCTCGTAGTCATCATCACAGCGCCGATCAAAATCATCCCGTTTGCTGTTCTGCTTTTCAAAAATGAGGGAGTGAGTCAGACCTCAGATTTCTTCGAGCCATTTGATGACCTGCTTGTGTTCTTCCTGTCGGTAATGGGCTATGCCATTTTGTTCACATTCGGGCCGATGTTTATCGACACGCTTTTCGCATACAGGGTTTTCGATCTCGACCGAATGATGACTTTGAACCATCAACTGCCCGTATTCGATGGCATCGTTGGTGCTGTGAAAGCGACGAGTGTCTATGTGATTATCTTCTTGATTCTGATAATCAATATATGGGCCATCTTCAGGATTAGCATGGGCAGCTTTACCATCATCAAACACATTGCTTTTGGGGATAAGCATGAATCATCAAACTACTATGAGCAAGCTGAGCTTCGCCATAAAAAAGACGTTATTTGAAAAGGGCGAATGCCCTTTTTTGCTGAACGCATTTAAGACTATTCAACAGCTGCTGCTACGCGTGGACACGAGTTTGGCATCGGCATGAAATTATTCAGGAAAAATTCTGACTCTGGAAATAATCAGACCTCAACATAAGACATCCACTTAGATAGCGAATTTCACTTTCTTAAATGGTATAATCAGAGCATCAACAAAATTAATCGCAAATGAACGACAGAGAAACAGCACTCGCAGCGCTACAAATCAGCACACAGAAATTCAAAGCACTGAAATCCTTCAGTGAAATCAAATCCTATTACGCACTCATAGCAGTCTGCTCTATTTTTCCTGCCCTTTACGGGCTGGTAATATTTAACGGGCTTCGCTTAGCTTGGTCGAACAAAGGGTTGAAGCGATTCGTTATTATTCCGAACTTACTTTCCACCATTTTCTTTTTGATGGGAATATTTGTTACGTTTAATCTAATTAGTATTTTCACAGACCCAGCCGCAACCAGCTCGGCTGGCACAATATGGCTTCTGTCATTTATGTTAAGCTCCTTCGTCTTTGGATTATGCTTTTTGTTTGCGTTGAGGATTAGAAAAAACAGAATGAAGAAAATCGCATTTGAGATTGAGGCATTGATTGCAATCATCGAGAGCAAATAGTTTAAACTTTCGCAAAATTTAGGGACTGGATGAACTCACGATAAAATAAAATGCACAAAAACCCCTGAAATGGGGCTTTTACTAAACAATAATATTCAAATAATGAACACGCATCACTGCGCAATGATATCACATAAATATTTTAGCATAACGCAAAGTCTCAAATTGACGCATGGTATAATTATATAAACAATAATTTTTAGACATGCACACATTACATCAAAAAATCACGTATTTCATCGACTATCTTGATGACGACTCAAAAGTTACCCAACAATTCAACTACTCAATTTCATTTGACGAAGACCCTACGGCTCCACTCCACCTACCCATAAGCTCATTCGAAAAGCACAACGTTGATCAGGCTTTGGGGGGAGCATATGACTACGAGCAACCTCCCGTCATTGCTGAGTACCTCTGCACGCTTCACAACGAGTCAGTCGTCAAGAACGTCTATCGAGTGGCGTATGACGTAGCGGCACACCTCTACGAAGCCCCAACTGCAGCAGAGAGTGTCTATGTCGTGCGTTCAAAGGAGGGCAACGAGCTGGGCATCAATGCATTCAAAATCAAGAGCCGTTACAACCCACTCAATACGACCGTTCTCGACTCAAATGGGGCGAGTCTGATGGAGGTCATTCACTACTACCTGTTCGAGCCAGAGCACGACTTCGGAACGTTGCAGAGCCTGATCGAGTCGCCATTGCTCGAAGAGCACCTAACCCAGTTCAGGTTGCTGGGGTATTGAAATGATTTTCAACACGTCAATCTGCCTCATCGACCACGATGATTCTCAAATCACATACGAGCAACATCAGATAGCGCTTGATACAGACCTCGACTACACCCGTCTCTACGAAGTCTACTCGCTGGAGCGACAAGAGGTCGAATCACGGCGGTTGCAGGATCTGAGTGCAACACGGTTATTGAATTGAAGCGGGAGCATCATGCCGCATCACCACGGCTTCTTGCATCACTTCGCCCATCACCTCGATCGGGCATTTGAAGTCGAAGCGTTT
>NZ_JCBCUW010000071.1:0-21593 GCF_059862525.1 Pseudomonas sp. MF08875 | reverse complement strand
CCGTCGAAGCCGTCAATCGGACAGTAGCGAGGATCAATCTACGCCCGCGCAAGCGCTTGGGCTGGAAGACGCCGTACGAAGTGCATACAGGGGTGAGCGTTGCACTTATGTGTTGAATTCAGGGGCTAATACTCTTGCCTCAACCATGAAAACGCTCAGAAGAGGGCGAGACCATGCCGACTCAGCAACCTGTTCAAAGTTCACGTGCCCACCGCTGGGCGTACGCCTGTGGTCTGTCGGTGAAGCGTGGTTACCGTAAGTTGAAAGCGTTTGAATCCCGCGTGGTTGAGGGTGCGGAGACGGCAGGAATGCCCGCAGGTAAATTACTTGTTCGCGGGAGTTTTCTAGTTATCAAGTTGGCAATAGCCGCCGGACTCCTTCTAGTTAGCTTATGGTTCACAGTGTCGGTGATGATCCTTATTGTCTTGTGTTGGGCCATCGCCAATGGAACGCCTATCAAACCTAAGGATGCTCTCCGGTACAAGGCATATGGCGACCCATATGGTGAGTATGAGTATGGCCGCGCACCCGGTCAGCCTGATTTAAAAGACCTGTAGTCGAGTTCTTCACCCCTTCCTTAAGGCCTTTCCAGCAGACATCAGAGCTCCAGCGCCCCTTGCACCAGCGTCCTGCGCTTGAGCTGCTCCTTTGCTAAGCATGCCGTCGGCAATTGAGCCAACGCTATATCCTGCCCAGCTCATTGCAGCCAAAAACAACATCGGAAGCACGACGAACATTGCCCCCATCACGTACTCGATCACCTGCGCGGTGACCGTCCCATCCATAAGTCCGGATGTGGGCAGCGACAACAGCACCTGATTGGAAGCCGAAACCTGATTGTACAAGGTGTCGAGCATGCTGGAGTCGACCCAGCGGGCCAGCTCCCACCAGAAGCTCAGCATGTGCAGCGTGAACAGCGCGAATGTCACCGTCATGACGGTCTTCAACTGGTAGGTACTGACCAGCAAGATCAGCGGCAAGCTGATGATGATGCCCATGATCAGGAAAGCCTGCACCATCGGCAGGGCGGCGCGTAGCGCATTCATCGCCGGGAAGTTGCTGAAGGAGCCGAGGGCCAAGCCGGTATTGGTGGCCAGGTTATTAAGCCCCTGATTGATCGAGCCGCCACGAGCGCTGGAACCATAGTCCTGGTACACCTGTCCGGGCGACATGGACATCGATTGCTGGCGCGGACTGACCAGTTCGCGCAGGGTGGCATCCTCGATCTCGTTGCTCGAGCGGCCAGTCAGCCAACCTTTCAGCTGAGTCAGCAGAGAGGGATCGACTTGCTCGATCAAGCGCTCGCGCAACCCGATACCGCTGTCGCTCCACCACTGCTTGCAGGTGGGGTAGCCCGCACCATTCTCTAACCGAGGTAAGGAGACATCGCGGTTTTCATCATACGGCCAGTTGACGCGCGGTGTGTGTGAACGATACGTATCGTAGTAGCCGGGCGTGTCGAGAAAATAGCTTGAACCGATCCACGCTGCGTCGTGACTTTGTGCCTTGTCCAGCTGCGGACGGTTGGTGAACAGCCGGGAGCGAGAATAGCCATAACAGTCGCGAGTGAAATCGGCGACTTCCTGCAGCAGGACCTGACTGTCGATGCGCGAACTGTCGATCTCCATGCGCATCTGCCGGATATCCGGTGCGCAGGGGGTGGAGGCGGTGGCCGCGGCGGTTACCCCTTTGCTCAAGGCATGCACCAGAAACCACCAGATCGGCACGTTGGCGGAGCGTTCGCCGATGGTATTGAAGGTGGTCCCCCAGGCGGTCTCCGCTGGCTTGGCCACACTTACGCCGCAGCGCTGGCTCGCCGCATCATCGAACGCCATTGAGGCGAGGCTCAACGGAAAGACGGGCGCGCAGCCAAACAACACGACGATGTAGGCCAGCCACAACCGGTTCTCGATCCGCGGAACTGAGAGCAGCCCCTTGTTGCCTTCATCCGCGCCTTGCTGACGGGCCGATAACCATTCTTGCAAAATAATCGCGCCGAATGGCGCGGCGAATAGCCCGGTGTCGGACAGGACACTCCAGAGGCCGTTGTTGATGATCCAGGCCAGCAGGGAGAGGTAAAACTCCAGGTAGCTGTTGGTGCTCATGAGCATGGTGGTGGCCTCACAGTCGGGTGAGTTCGACGCAGGTAAACAGCACGAGCCCTAATGCTCCGATGCGTTTCACGCGCAGTCGATCCTGTGGTCGATATCGGTAGCGTCGAAGCAGATCCCACCAAAGTGTAAAGAGGACGCCGTAGAGCAGGGCGCGCCACCACCGTAGATAAGGCCGTGCGGATTCGAATGCCTGCTGCCAGACCTCGACACTATCCAGCGCAGTGCGGCTGATCCAGGCGACCAGTGCGACGGACAGCATCATCACTGCGGCAATCCCCAGACCTGAAAGCAGAGTGAATAGCGGTGACCGTTTCATGGCTCACTTGCGCCTGGCGTCAGCATCATTGAGTCGACCGGGCTCGGGGTCGCCTTGCTCGACGGTGCGCGAAGCATCGGCACCACCGGCATGCCGATCCAGCACCAGGCTGGCAGTATTGGTGGCGAGCATTTGCCGGACCTGCAGCTCGGTTTGTAGCAGACGTATTTCGCGCTCCAGGGCGTCGATGTTTTTCGTCAAGGCGGTTTGAGCCGGCTCGGCGGAGGCGATGTTCGGTTCGTGACTGCCCGCCAGTAGCGTGCGCAGTAGCAGCAGTGCCTTATCGAGTACGCTGGACAGGGCCGTCTCGCTGGCTAGGCGTCGCACCAGCAGATCCTGGTCGGGATCGTCGCGCAAGGCTTCGATCACGCCACGGGTCACCGGCAGCATTGGGCTCGAGGCTTTAGCCAGATTGTCAGGGGTAGGCGATAGTGAGCCGGACAGCAGCCCTTGCAGGGCCTTGAGACGTTCGCTGTAGGCCTCCTGGATCAGCGGCGTCAGTCCGCTGCCCGCGGTTGCACGAAGGGTTTCGCAGGTGTCGCAGGTCGCGACTTCGCTCTCGCCCAACACGCGAACGGCCCATTCGGATTCCTCCTGGGGCGAAGCCCAGGTCTGGCAAATAGTCCCACCCAGGCAATCGCTGCGACTGATCGAGGCACTGTCATCCACCGACCGGTTATGCAGCAGGTTATAGCCCGCATGCACCACGTCGGCGGTCACCCGAATGGGCGTCTGCCCGTTACCTCCAGCCTTCGAACCGCCGACCCAGGACACCCCATTGTTGCCGTTATGGGTCTCGGTGTTTTTAACCGCGGCCACCGCATCACCGCCGGTTTGCTCCAGATTGCCCTGCATTTCTTGGTTCTTGGCCAGCGCGCCCCAACCGGCTTGTCCCACCTTGTCCGCCATTTTCTCGGCCATGGCTTGGCAGGTCAGTTTGGAGCGGTCGAAGTCGATACGACCTTGCATCACGCCGTTACTGAGCAACTCATAGAGGCCGGGGTTGGCGCGCTGGATGATCAACGCTGGCAGCGACATCACCGCTTGGGTCGCGTTCTGCACGATGCTGCCCATGATCTGCTGGAAACCTTCGGTGACGCCGTTCAGCTGGTTTTGCAGGGTGTTGGTGAGGCTCATGTTTCCGCACATCATGTTCGCTCGCCATGACCCGCCGACACCGAGACCACTGGGTCGGTAGAGCGAGCTCGGTGAGCCGACTGCCGAGCCACCACCAATGGTGTACATCACTCGATCGTCGAGCACTTCGCCTTGAGTACCTAGACGGTAATCGCTTTCGGCGGCGTGGACATTAGTGGCCATGGCTAGCAGTCCGTAGAGCAACAGACTCATCACGCCCAACCAGGGTCGCGCGAGAAGCTGACTCATGAAGCACCTCCTTCGAAGTCGATGCTGAACAGGAAGGTCTGCCCCTCACGTTTGCAACAGCTATAGGGCCGCCACAACGACCAGGCGTAGCCGCCATCCACGCTCTGTACCGGATCGCTGGGGAAGATGGTGCAAGTCGGTTGAACCTGGGGGTAGAGCAATTGCCATTTGTGGGTCGAAGCGTCGTTTTCAACGATCGGGCCAGGCGGCCAGTAGCCGTCACGTTTGGCGGGCGCAAGCGGTAGGTACACATGTGGCTGTCCGTTACGGGTGATGACATCGCTGGCCCGTTGCGCCATGACTGCGGCGGCTTTGAAGTCATCGGGCTGTACCAGAAAACCCTGACGGGGATAGACGTTGCCCCACATGTTTCCCAAAGCCTGACGACCAATTTCACGGATCCCCGGCATGAGCGATTCTGGGTATAAAACTTCCGGAATGCCATGGCGCCAGGCCAGAGAGTCCAGGGTACTCAGGTAGTAGGGCATGAACGCAGCTGCACCGCTGGCGCAGGCATAGCCGGATTGAGAAGCCAATTGCGTGGCGGCCCAGCCACCGGGGTGACCTATGCCATCAACGTTTTTGAAGCGAGGCAAATTGTCGCGGTGGGTGTTCGGGGTGATCAGGTTGCCGCCCCCCTCCGCACCGCTGATGGGAGCGGAGAGGGTGGCCATCTCGGTCCAAGGGTTATTGCCCGTGATGGCACAGCTCGAGACCACGAGTTCAGGAATGAAATGACGAACCTTGGTCGAGGTTTTGACTGTGCAGCCGAAGGGCGTGCAGAGCAGCCAGAAACAAATACCGACGACCCTGTAGGCGAGGCAATTTGGCGAAAGCACAGAGGCGGTGATGCTGCCAGTATCCAGCGCCATGCTTGGGCCGCACGCCAGCAGGATGCTTAGCGCCAGGGGCCGTAGCTTTGTGGGCGAAATTGACGAGCAGGCAACAGGCATGATCCAGGCTCTCGGTGTATGGCCTGGGCAGGTTCGATTACGGACTGAAGGCTGTCAGTGGAAATTATGAAGGCGGACCTATCGGATTTGTGAGTCGTGAGACTATTATTTGACGTGAAGGGCGCTGCGCAGAGTATCGGGTTCTGCAAGTAGCTGATCCGTGGTGATTTCGAGAATATTGGCGAGCTTGCACAGGACCAATAGCGACGGATTGCCCGTGCATCGTTCTATTTGACTGACGTAGGTGCGATCCACCTCTGCCATGAGCGCCAATTGCTCTTGGGTAAGGTTTTTCACGCGTCGCATCAGGCGAATGTTTTCCGCCAGATGCAGACGAAGCTGTTCGTAGTCTTGAGTCATGCGCGCAAATTGCGCCTAGAGGGACTCTCAATCCACGGGGTATAGTCTACATTGACATTGATCTAGGCCATTTTATGCTCATGCCTGTTATCGAGCGTTCATTTGGTTTCGTTAAGATTTTCGAAGCTGGGCCCAGCGTCTAACAATAAATCAGAAATCCAGGGTGCGTATGAACGAAAACTACCTTTCAATTCCCGCTGCGGATGGTTGTCCAAGTCTTTTGACACCTTGGGGCAGCGAGTTTGCCCCGATGATCGAACGTGGCGTGCAATGCGCTCAGGCTTGGCTTGATACGCCCGGCGAGATTCCCCTGTGGTGGGCGTTGGCGCAAACCCGCAAGACCTTTGCTGTCGGTGACCGCCAAGATGCTTTTGAGGCTGGATTCCTGTTGAGGATTCAGCAGCGATTAAATTGTGCCGAATGAACGATCTGAGGAAAACGACGTTTAAGCAGGCTTCGTATGGATGACATGGACA
The DNA here is from genome assembly GCF_059862525.1 of Pseudomonas sp. MF08875. NCBI lineage: Bacteria > Pseudomonadati > Pseudomonadota > Gammaproteobacteria > Pseudomonadales > Pseudomonadaceae > Pseudomonas > Pseudomonas sp. MF08875. Next base: position 15,988 of record NZ_JCBCUW010000071.1, on the reverse strand, counting down.
GTTCCCTGTGTCCGGCAAGCGTGTTCGGCTGCTGAAGCCCCAATACCAGCGCTCTCACAGAGTTGGTATTGGGCAATCGCCGCCGGCGTCTAGTTAACCGCGCCTTTCAGCGACTTACCGGCTTTGAAACTAGGCGTCTTCGCGGCTGCGATCTTGATGGTGCCCCCAGTTTGAGGGTTGCGGCCGTCGCGCGCTGCACGCGCTTTCACCGCAAAGGTACCAAAACCAACCAAGGTGACGTTCTCACCACTTTGCAACGCAGTGGATATGATGGTTGTGAGGGCTTCCAGTGCGCGCCCGGCATTAGACTTCGGGAGGTCGGTGGAGCTCGCTATAGCCTCGATCAGTTCGTTTTTATTCATGTGCGACTCCTTCTGCTGGCTGAATGTTGACGAGTAAATCTACTTAGATAGTTCTGGCAAACCTGCCAAAAATTTCTAGCGGAATACTGATCCAGATCAGTTTATGCGCTTGATGTGCCTGATAGCCTCAAATAAACGTGCGCGATTTTTTTACCGGCCAGGTTTGGTGGGCAGGCGCTCCGGGAGCGCCTTTGTGATCGAATGTTAAGGAAGAGTGATGCACTTGGCAGGCAAGAAAAGCGCGATGAAGTTTGTGCTGGGCGGGGTGATTGTCGTCGGCTTGGGGTTCTGGGCCTGGATGGAGCTTCGACCATCCGGGCTGAGTGAGGGTTTTGCCAGTGGCAATGGACGCATCGAGGCCACTGAAATCGATGTGGCCACCAAGTTGGCGGGGCGCATACTGACCATTGATGCGGATGAAGGCGACTTCGTTCAGCCTGGCCAGGTGCTTGCTACCATGGATGTGCAAGTGCTTGAAGCGCAATTGAAACAGGCCCAGGCCCAGGTACGGCAGGCCGACAATGCGGTGCTAACCGCCAGCGCCATCGTTCAGCAACGCCAGAGCGAAAAGCAGGCTGCCGAAGCCACTGTCAATCAGCGGGTTGCCGAATTGACCGCCGCGCAAAAACGCTACGGACGTACCGATCAACTGATCAAGTACAACGCCGTGGCTCGTCAGCAGTTGGACGACGATTTAGCCGTGCAGCAAAGCAACCAGGCGGCGGTGGCTTCGGCCAAGGCTCAGGTCTGGTCGGCCGAAGCAGCGATTATTGCCGCCAAATCCCAGGTCATCGAAGCGCAGTCTAGCGTTGAAGCGCTCAAGGCAGGGGTTGATCGGTTGCAGGCCGATATCGTTGACAGCCAGCTCAAAACCGACCGCCAGGCGCGGGTCCAGTACCGAGTGGCACAACCTGGCGAGGTGTTGGCCGCCGGCGGCAAGGTGCTTAACCTAGTAGACCTCAATGACGTCTATCTGACCTTCTTCCTGCCCACGGCCCAGGCTGGGCGCGTGGCGCTGGGCTCTGACGTGCGGCTGATTCTGGATGCTGCGCCACAGTATGTGATCCCTGCGCAGGTCAGTTATGTCGCCAGTGTGGCGCAGTTCACGCCCAAGACCGTGGAGACCAGCAGTGAGCGGGAAAAGTTGATGTTTCGGGTCAAGGCGCGGATTGATCGCAAGCTGCTGGAAAAACATCTGAATCAGGTCAAAACTGGCCTGCCCGGTATGGCGTACCTCAAGCTGGATACCGATGCACAATGGCCGGCTGAACTTCAGATCAATGTGCCGCAATGACCGCGCCTCAAACCACCGTCGCGCAGCTTGCCGGAATAAGCCTGCACTACGGTAAGCAATGTGCGCTGGACGACGTGACGCTGCAGATACCGGCTGACTGCATGGTTGGGGTGATCGGCCCCGATGGGGTTGGCAAATCCAGTCTGCTGGCACTGATTTCCGGTGCGCGAAAACTGCAACAGGGCTCGTTGCAGGTGCTGGATGGCGACATGGCCAATGCCGGGCACCGACGTCAGGTATGCCCGCGCATTGCCTACATGCCTCAGGGCTTGGGCAAAAACCTGTACCCCACTCTGACGGTATTCGAAAACCTGGATTTTTTCGGCCGTCTGTTCGGGCAGGGGCAAGCCGAGCGCAAGCGACGTATCGATGATTTGGTACGCAGCACCGGCCTCGATGGCTTCACCGATCGCCCAGCGGGCAAACTCTCCGGAGGCATGAAGCAGAAACTGGGCCTGTGCTGTGCGTTGATCCATGATCCTGACCTGCTGATCCTTGACGAGCCGACTACTGGCGTCGATCCCCTTGCGCGCAATCAGTTCTGGGAGTTGATCGCGCGCATTCGCAGCAATCGTCCCGGCATGAGCGTACTGGTGTCCACTGCCTACATGGACGAAGCTCAGCGCTTTGACTGGCTGATGGCCATGGATGCCGGTAGGGTATTGGACACCGGCTCGCCCGCTGAGCTGCTGGAGCGCACCCACAGCGAAAATTTGGAGCAGGCTTTTATCGCCTTGCTTCCAGAAGAAAAGCGCCGTGGCCATCACACGTTGGTCATTCCGCCACGTAAAACCCAAGGAGCAGAAGCTGCTGTGGCGATTGAAGCCCACGGCCTGACCTGTCGCTTCGGGGATTTCGTCGCCGTGGATCATGTGGATTTTCGTATCGAGAAGGGCGAGATTTTCGGCTTCCTGGGCTCCAATGGTTGTGGCAAGTCCACCACCATGAAGATGCTCACTGGGTTACAGCCCGCTACCGAAGGCAAGGCTCAGCTGTTCGGGCAGGATGTCGACCCCAAGGACATCGAGACTCGACGCCGCGTGGGCTACATGTCTCAAGGCTTCTCGCTGTATGGCGAGTTGAGCGTTTTGCAGAACCTTGAGTTGCACGCGCGCCTATTTCATCTACCCAAGGAGCGGCAGGGCCAGCGTATCAAAGAAATGCTTGAGCGCTTTGACCTGGTTTCCGTAGCCGACAGCTTGCCCAATGATCTGCCTCTGGGCGTCAGGCAACGTCTGTCGCTGGCGGTGGCGGTTATCCATAATCCGGAAATTCTGATCCTCGACGAGCCGACCTCCGGTGTCGACCCAGTTGCGCGGGATAATTTCTGGGAGTTGCTGATCCAGTTATCCCGGGAAGAGGGCGTGACGATTTTCATCTCCACGCACTTCATGAACGAAGCGATGCGTTGCGACCGAATTTCGATGATGCATGCCGGTCGCGTACTGGACAGTGACACGCCGCAAGCCTTGATGGACAAGCGTGGTTTACCAACGCTGGAAGAAACCTTTATCGCCTACCTGGAGGATGTCGCGGCCCCGCAAACAGTGGCTGAGGCCCCAGCGGCCGTCGCGCAAGCAGCGGATGCTGTCAGGACCGTTCGGCAGTCGCGCTTCAGCTTGTCCCGCCTGCTCAGTTACAGCCGTCGCGAGGCCATGGAGTTACGCCGTGATCCGGTCCGCGCCACGCTTGCGCTGCTGGGCACCGGGCTGCTGATGCTGATTATAGGCTATGGTATCAATCTGGATGTAGAGAACCTGCGCTACGCAGTGCTTGACCGCGACCAGACGGGATCCAGTCAAGAATATATCCTCAACCTCTCCGGCTCGCGTTACTTCACCGAGAAGCAGGATCTGCGCGATTACGACGACCTGGATCAGCGCTTGCGAAGAGGTGATATAAGCCTGGCGATAGAGATCCCGCCTGGCTTTGGCCGTGACCTGAAGCGCGGCAGCCATCCCGAGGTGAGCTTCTGGGTCGACGGTGCCATGCCGACCCGGGCTGAAACCATCAAGGGTTATGTGGCCGGGATTCATGCCAGTTATTTGCAGCAGCGTTTGCTGGAAACGACTGGCACGGCGTCCGGCAGCCCGGTGGACATCGCCTTGCGCTATCGCTACAACCCCGATGTACAGAGCCTTCCGGCGATGGTTCCGGCGGTGATCCCGCTGTTGCTGATGCTGATCCCGGCCATGCTTACCGCCTTGGGTGTAGTCCGGGAAAAGGAGCTGGGTTCAATCACCAACCTGTATGTCACGCCCGTGACGCGTTTGGAGTTCCTTCTGGGCAAGCAATTGCCCTATATCGCCCTGGGGATGATCAATTTTATTCTGTTGTTGCTGCTGGCGGTGATGGTCTTCGGTGTCGCAGTCAAAGGTAGCCTGCTAACTTTGATCATCGGTGCCTTTTTTTACCTCATTTGTTCCACGGGTATGGGGCTTTTGATGTCGTCTATCCTCTCCAGCCAAATTGCGGCGATTTTCGGCACTGCGATCGTCACGCTACTGCCCGCGATTCAGTTTTCCGGGTTGCTCAATCCGGTGTCATCCCTGGAAGGCGTGGGCACGCTGGTCGGCAATATGTATCCGACCAGTCACTTCCTCACCATCAGCCGTGGGGTGTTTTCCAAGGGGTTAGGGCTGGCGGATCTGTACGGCTATTTCATCCCGTTATTGATTGCCATCCCGCTGCTGACGCTGTTCAGCGTCGCCGGCCTGAAAAAGCAGGAGAAGTGAGTGTCCAGTCTCTCCAACATCCTGCAATTGGGCATCAAGGAACTGCGTAGCTTGTACCACGACCCGGCGTTGCTGGCGCTGATCGTATTCTCGTTCACCCTCGGTGTTTACTCGGCTGCCACCAGTGTGCCGGAGACGCCGCACCGGGCCAGCATTGGGATCGTCGATGAAGACCGGTCGCAGGTGTCCAACCAAATCATCAACGCGTTCCAGATGCCGTACTTCCTCAAGCCGGTGGATATCGACTACTCCCAGATCGACCGTGGCATGGACTCGGGCGTCTATACCTTCACGCTGAATATCCCCGCGCGCTTCCAGCAGGACCTGCTTGCCGGGCGTAAGCCGACGATACAGGTCAACGTCGATGCCACCCAGATTAGCCAGGCGTTTTCTGGGGCTGGCTATATCCAGCAGATCATAGGCACGGAGGTGGCCGAGTTTCTCAAGCATTACCGCGCTGTCACGGCCGACGAGGTCGTGTCGGTGGTCCATATGGAGTTCAATCCGAATTTGATTTCCAGCTGGTTCGGAGCGATCAACGAGGTGATTAACCAGATCACCATGCTATCGATCATCCTCACCGGTGCAGCGCTGATTCGCGAGCGTGAGCACGGGACCATCGAACATCTGTTGGTCATGCCCATCACTCCGTTTGAAATTATGGTGGCCAAAGTCTGGTCAATGGCACTGGTAGTGCTGGCAGCGGCGGGGTTGTCGATGTTTTTTATCATCGAGAAGTGGTTGCAGATTCCTATCAATGGCTCGCTCGCACTGTTCCTGGCGGGCGCTGCTTTGCATTTGTTTGCCACCACATCGATCGGAATTTTCTACGGTACCCTGGCCCGCTCGATGCCCCAGTTGGGGCTGTTGATCATCCTGACGCTGATTCCTTTGCAAATCCTCTCGGGAGGTATGACCCCCCGTGAAAGCATGCCCGAAGGGGTGCAGAACATCATGCTGGCGGCACCCACCACGCATTTCGTCGAGCTCAGTCAGGCGATTCTGTTTCGTGGTGCTTCATTGTCGATCATCTGGCCGCAGCTACTGGCGTTGGTGACGATTGGCAGCGTGTTCTTTTTCGTCGCGCTTTCACGCCTGCGCAAGTCCTTGAATTGACGATCGCGTGCGTTGGCGCGCACGCGACGCTTTGTCCAATGGGCCTAGCGTCTACGCTGGACTCCGCCGTTGGGCATTGCCTGGCACACGAACCCGAGCCCAATCAGATGCCCACCTGGGTTATATGCCAAGCATCCAGGGCGCAACCCCGCTCTTCATTGCTGGGCTCGACCACCACGGTGACCCGGCTGGTCGGACTCGAAATCACCGCATCCAGTTCGATGCCCAGATACTCTAGGCTCGCGCACATGCGTGCCCGAATCGTTGCGTTGTGTTCGCCGACGACAGCGGTGAACACCAGTACGTCCAGGCCGTCCAAGGTCGCCAGCAGCGCGCCGGCTTCATGCAGGAAACGGCGCATTTATAAGGCAAGGGCCATGGCTGCGCGAGGTTCACCGGCTTCTACCTCAAGCAGTTCACGCGGGTCGCTGGAAATTCCGGAAACCCCCAGCAGGCCTGACTCGTGGTAGAGCTTATGGCTGACTCTTTCCAGGCCCAGCTTCCAGATTTCCATGAGGAAATCACCGCGCCGGGTCCATCGCATCGCCGCGCATGCCCAACATCAAGCCGTCTAGCGCCGAGAAGCCAATGGTCGTGGCGAGGAGAATTGCTGATGCGGCTGGAGGCATGACGGTGGCCTTACTTTCGCAGTTGGAGAGCAGAAATCTGCGCCTCATTCGCTAGTAATAACTTGTGTTTGGTTAGTAAAAAGGCAATTAAAAGGACCAGACTGTCTGGCTTTGGTATCGATGGCACAAACAACCCCATCTGCGGGCAGCGATATCAAACGGTTACGGCTTGGGACACAGCGGGACGCTCAGATTTCCTGCTGAAGAAGTACCCTCCACAACGATTTCATACTGGATGAAAAGCTTTCTGAACTGAATGCATTACGCCCAAACTGCCCGACGAAAGATCGCAACGAAACCGTCAGAGCAATGGCACCAGAAACATTATAAAAAAACAGATGGGGGTCGACGTTTTTTAGAAAACCATCAGCGACAGCATGCTCAACAATGGGTAGCAACACTTCTTGGGCGGGCCCTATGAGACGCTCATAAACATAAAGGAATCTTTCGTGCTGCTGCGCGACTTCCTTGATCACGAACATCGATATTTCAGGTGATGCAGCTGAAAAATCAATCATCTGGTCGACGGCAAACAGCAGTCGCTGCATGGATGTCTGGTTAGCGGGATCGAAGGGCTCGTGTGGTCGGCTCAGTTGCACGACAAACTTATCTGCGATGTCGTCTACGACAGCCTTCCAAAGCTCGAGTTTTGTGCCGTGCCGGTGTGATATCAGAGCCACGTCGACGTTTGCAGTGGAAGCGATGCGCCGCAGACTAGCGCCTTCGAAGCCGTGCGCTGCAAACGACTTTAGGGCCGCCCGAATGATGGCATCAGGTTTGATCTCATTGGCTTTCGGTGGTCGGCCTCGCCGTTTGGTGAGTTCGGTGTGCATTGGTTCAAATACCTTGGTCTAGACGGGTTGGTTGACATGCAGAGCCAAGCAGGGATTTAATCAGCGATCGATGAATAAATTTTCATGATGGGCTAATCGTAGCATTTGAGCCGTGATGCGTCTTACATGCGACGGCTGCTCTCGATCGGGGCTCAACCATCGTTATTCAGTGTGGACGTCGAGGCGAGTCCTCTTTCCCGTTTTCGCAGAACGATTAGCTAAATGGCCTGATAGCAACGTCTTCCGCCGCACGGCGGATGCGCTCATTTTCGTTAGTTCACTAGTAAGGTCTTTTTGTGTCGTTGCAACAATTGAATGGCTTGGCTCGTATCTGTCCTGGAGCAATGTTGGTCGTACTCATGATCGCTACCGTCGGTTGCGCCGGGGTCAAGGTCAATGCCGTTGATAATCGCGATTATCTCTCGCTTCGTCGTGGCGATGCGCTGACGTCAGGAAAGCTCAGTGTCGCCGCGCGTACCTCGCTACAGGTCGCCGGAGTTGCCGAAAAAGACTGCAGTGAGAACCCAAGTGCCTGCCGTGAACAGGTGCGTCTTAACGCAGGGTTGGGCGAGGAACAGCGTCTTTCCACGCTGTCTGAATTATGGCTACAAGAGGCTCAGGATTCGCGCAGTTCGTTAAGTGCCGAAGGCCGTACCGATGCTTTTTTGGAGAGCGCACGTTATGCCTACGCTTATCTGTTCCTGACAACTAGATCGCCCAGTCAGAGAGCTTTGGAAGACCGTCAATCACAGGTGCGCGATTACTACAACTTTTCCGTCCAGCAAGCACTCAGTGAGTTGTTCGAACGGTATCGCGGTCGTCCGCCACAGGCCGAGGATGACCGGGGGAATTTCCGGCTACGTGCAGGACGCTGGACGGTGTTCGGACGTATGGAAAATGTGCGTCTGGCCAATGAACGTTTTTTGCCACAAGAATTGATTCCTGCCGCCTCATTATCTTTTGCAGGACTGCGCAACCAGTATCGCCGTGATGGACTCGGTGCTGAACTAGTGGCTGTCACAGCGAAAAAGGTGGTTAACAGCGACAGCGACGAACAGTCCTGGAGCGAAACGCCTTTTCCAGCGGTGACCGCAGTCGCTCGTTTTCCAGGCCAAACCCTTGAGCAGGTGTTAGCCACCGATGAGGTCGAAGTGCTGGCCTACGACCCGTATCACCAAGACGCTGTGACGCTTGGCGGCATTGAAACGCCGTTGGCGGCCAACTTCACCTCGGGCTATGGTTTGTGGCTAGCGCGTTCCGGTTTTGCGCGTCAATCGTTGCTTACGTTGGTAGGGAGGGGGGATGTCCTGAAAAAGCCCCATCTATATCTCTTGCAGCCGTACGACCCAGAGCGCCATGTCGTGATCATGTTGCATGGTTTGGCAAGTAGCCCCGAGGCCTGGATTAACGTTGCCAATGAAGTCCTCGGTGATGAACACCTGCGACGCAATTACCAAGTGTGGCAGTTGTACTATCCGACGAACCTGCCGCTTGCGCTAAACAATGCCACCATCCGTAGCGTCATTGAGGAGACGTTGCAGCATTTCGATCCCGAGGGAACAGCGCGGGCCAGTCGTGACGTGGTTCTGGTAGGTCACAGCATGGGTGGTGTCCTGTCGCGCCTTATGGTATCGACGTCTGGAGCCGGGGTGGGAGATACGTTGTTGGCCAAGTACAAACTGAATGATCGACAACTGGCGGCTGCACACAAAAATCTAGATCCGTTTCTGAAGTTCTCGCCTTTGCCTCAGGTCAGCCGCGCGATTTTCGTCGCCGCTCCGCACCAGGGTACGCCGTTCGCCGAGAATCGCATTTCACGTTGGGCAGCCGGACTAGTACAGTTGCCGGTGTCGGTGCTCGATCGGTTCAAGCAATTGGGACAATTGTTGGTGATGCCTGGCAGTGCCTCCTCAGCCGCTATGGTGCGTCCGCTAAACAGTATCGACAACTTGAGCAATCATGATCCGCTTGTAATGGCGGTGGCAGATCTTCCTATCTCCCCAAAGGTGCAGTATCACAGCATTATCGGTAACTACACGCCGTCTATTGCGCTGACCCTTTCTGACGACGGAGTAGTGCCCTATAGCAGCAGCCATCTGCTCGGTGCGCAATCGGAAAAAATAGTGTCCTCAGGTCATAGCGTGCAAGAAACCCCCGAGGCAATTATCGAGATTCGCCGTGTCCTTTAACAGCATCTTGCAGATATGAAAGACTCCCCAGGGAGGCGCCAATGAGACCTGTGCGTAAGGTTATCGACCTATTGCTGCGCAGCCTGCTGACCCTGATAGGTACCGGTCTTATCGCCTGGGGTGCACTGGCGTTGAGTTATCGACTGCCATTGCCGTTGTGGGCCTGTAATGCAGTGATCTTCGTATGGTGTCTATGCGGAATAGGTTTTGCGGTACTGACATGGAGCACAAGGCCCTGGCGAGCCGTTCTCGGTTACGCCGTATTACTGGCAACTATCGGAGTCTGGTGGGGTACGCTCACACCGTCGAACGAGCGCATCTGGGCAGACGATGTCGCGCAGATGACCTCCGGGAAACTTGAAGGCAGCCGGCTGACAATGAGCAATGTGCGCAACTTCGAGTGGCAGACGGATGAAGATTACCGTGCCCGTTGGGAAACACGTGAATATGACCTGGAGCACTTGTCTTCGGTGGACCTCATCACTTCGTACTGGGGGATGCCTGCCATAGCCCACATCTTGGTGTCGTTCGGTTTCGAGGATGGTAGGTTTTTGCTGTTCAGTGTCGAAACCCGTAAGGAAAAGGGCGAGAGCTATTCTGCGATCAGCGGATTTTTCAAGCAGTACGAAGTCAGTATTCTGGCGACCGATGAACGTGACGCGTTGCGGGTTAGAACCAACGTGCGCGGTGAGGACGATTACCTCTATCGTATTGTGTTATCGGCGCCCCAGCGCAAAGCATTGTTGTTGTCCTACGTTGAGCAGGCCAATGATTTGCTGAGTCACCCGCGCTTTTACAATACCGTCAGCGCCAACTGTACCAGCATTGTTTTCGACATGATGAACACCATTGTGACAGGGTTGCCGATGGATTACCGGTTGCTCCTGACCGGTTACCTGCCTGGCTATGTTCACGATGTCGGTGGCCTGCAGCCGGCTTATTCGCTTGAAGCACTGCGAGAGGTCGGCCGCATCACTGAGCGTGCGAAGGAGGACTCCACAGGGTTTTCCGCGAGGATCCGTGAGGGCGTGCCGGGTTGGTAATCCTTTGATTTATTCAATGAGTGATGATTTAATTGGGCCAGCCTTTACTTTGCCGGTCAGGGAATACTCAGTGCCTCAAAGAAGGCCGCCAGTCCAGCACGTGCGCTCCATCCTGATGTTCTATCGGATAAAGGAAGACACTATGAAAGCCCTCGTCTATCAAGGTCCTGGCATTAAAGACTGGACCGACAAGCCTACCCCTGTCATCGATAAACCTACTGACGCCGTTATTCGTTTGTTGCACACCACAATATGCGGCACTGACTTGCATATCCTCAAGGGCGATGTTCCTGCGGTTACGCCTGGACGGACCCTTGGCCATGAAGGGGTTGGCATTGTCGAGACGGTCGGCTCGGCTATACGCAATTTCAAACCTGGTGATCATGTGCTGATCTCCTGTGTGACCTCTTGTGGCAGTTGCGCCAACTGTCGGCGTCAGATGTATTCTCACTGCGCTGACGGCGGCTGGATTCTTGGCCATATGATCGATGGAACTCAGGCTGAATACGTCCGCATTCCGCATGCCGATAACAGCCTTTATCCGGTTCCTGCGGGTGCGGATGAGGAAGCCCTGGTGATGCTGAGCGATATCTTGCCCACAGGGTTTGAAATCGGGGTCTTGGCCGGCAAGGTCAAGCCTGGTGACAGCGTGGTGATAGTCGGGGCGGGGCCGGTGGGTATGGCGGCATTGTTGACGGCTCAATTCTATTCTCCGGCCATGCTGATCGCGGTCGACGGTGATAGCAATCGCCTGGAGGTTGCCAAACGTTTCGGTGCCACCCACGTGATCGACATCAAGACCGAAAATGCTATCGAGCGTATCTTTGAATTGACCAATGGCATTGGTGTGGATGTCGCAATTGAGGCGGTGGGAATTCCAGCTTCTTTCGATACTTGTCAATCGGTGATAGCCCCAGGTGGCCATATTGCCAACGTGGGAGTGCACGGTAAGAGCGTGGAGCTACATCTGGAAAAGCTATGGATCCAAAACATCAACATATCCACCGGGTTGGTGAACACCAACACTACCCCGATGCTGATCAAGACGGTGCAAGCTGGCAAAATCGATGCGGGCCGGTTGATCACTCATCGCTTCGCACTGAATGACATACTTCAGGCTTACGAGGTCTTTGGCAACGCGGCCCAGGAAAAAGCGATCAAGGTCATTCTCAGCCAGTAACACCCGTCCGCCTCGCATTGCAGGAACTACGCATGGCGATCCAGACCAGCGGATTGTTGCTGGTGCTTAAGGCCGGTTCCTCAAGCTTGAAGTCATCTCTGTTTGGCGGCATAGCCTATGAGCAAATTAACCTCTGGCTCAGGGGCAGGGCCACCTGGATCGGCAGGGTGGGACCGGATGTAGTGCTGTAGTGCGCGGGGAACTTGCTGACAACCGAGGCGGGAGTAGCTTAGTGGCTAATGTAGAAACTGGTATCCGCGAACGAGGCGCGCTTTCATGTATGGGGGATCTCATCACGTGAGCACTACAACACCATTCTGGTCGTGTTAAACAGCATGAGTCGCTATGAGTTCGCGATAGATAAGTTGTCTGCCTCTCGGCTGTTTTCCAGAGGCGGTATGGCATGAGCTATTTCGAAGCCGGTTGTGCAACCACGATGCTTTCCTCGCGAGCATTTCGAGGACGTGCCCAGGATCCGCAACCGGCACTGGACAGCTGACTACGGCCAGCCACAGTCCCCCATTTGTTAGGGCCAAGCGTGCGGCTGGACCTTTTCCGATGCGTGAGGCTGTTTAATTCCCTTTTACCGTTTTAGCGAGAATCCTATGAATGAAGGTGCCTCAACTGCTACCCCACAGCAACAGCTACGCTTTCCGCCGGGACTGATCGTCGCGGTTGTGGCCATGGTGATCGTGTTGTTCTTGCCGTTGCCTACGGAGTTGCCGGTAGCCGGACACCGTATGCTGGCCATCCTGGTGTTTGCGGTCACGGTCTGGGTGACCGAGGCGGTTTCATACGAGGCCAGTGCCATCATGATCACTTCGCTGATAGCGATATTGATCGGCACTGCACCAACCGTGCAGGCCCCGTCACTCACCTATGGTTCATCGGCTGGTGTTTCAATGGCACTCACCGGCTTTTCCAATCCAGCCCTTGCGTTGGTGGTTGGGGCATTGTTCATCGCTGCCGCGATGACTCATACCGGGCTGGATCGCCGCATAGCACTTGTGACCTTGACGAAGGTCGGGGCCAGCACACGGCGGATCCTGTTCGGCGCAATGCTGGTGATCGTGCTACTGAGCCTGGTAGTACCCAGCGCCACCGCGCGTAGTGCCTGCGTGGTGCCTATCATGATGGGGGTGATCGCCGCCTTTGGCGTGGCCAAGCGCTCCAATATCGCAGCCGGTCTCATGATAATTGTTGCCCAAGGTACCAGTATTTGGAACGTGGGTATTCAAACAGCTGCCGCACAGAACTTGCTGACGGTGGGGTTCATGGAGAAGATGCTGGACCAAAGAGTGTCATGGATCGATTGGTTGATTGCGGGGACTCCCTGGGCAGTGATCATGTCGTTAGTGCTGATTGTGGTGGTGCTGAAAGTGCTCCCCCCTGAAAGCGACAGGGTGCCGGGTGGATTGGCAGCAGTGAAGCAAAGTTTGGCCGAGCTTGGACCTATGACTGGTCCGCAGAAACGCTTGGGAGTGGTATCGCTGCTGCTTTTATTGGCGTGGGCAAGCGAAGGCCGGTTGCATTCGTTCGACACCACATCGACCACCTATGCCGGATTAGTAATTCTCCTATTACCGCGTTTCGGTGTGATGACCTGGAAGGACGTTCAGTCCCGTATTCCCTGGGGCACGGTGATCGTATTCGGTGTCGGGATCAGCTTGGGCACTGCGTTGTTGACCACACAGGCCGGGCAGTGGCTAGGTGCGCAGGTGGTGGAGCATACGGGGTTGGACAAGGTCGGTCCGCTGGGCGTTTTTGCGATACTCAGCGCGTTTCTGATCGTGATCCACTTGGGGTTTGCCAGTGCTACGGCTCTGACTTCGGCACTGTTACCCATTCTCATGGCTGTGCTCCTCACGCTTCCAGGCGAGTTCAGTCGCGTAGGAATGACTATGTTGCTCGGGTTCGTTGTGAGCTTCGGTTTCATCCTGCCCATCAATGCACCGCAGAATATGGTTTGCTTGGGAACCGACACGTTTACCCCCAAACAGTTTGCTCGGGTCGGTATTCTCATCACTTTGATTGGTTATGTGTTGTTACTGGTATTCGCCAGTACCTACTGGAGTTGGCTAGGCTGGATCTGAAGTGGGACTGCGGAGCTAATACGAAGTAACTACTCAGTAGAGTAGTAATTAAAACGCGCATAGTGACCAATTAGGTTAGTTAAATAGTCTTTGTGTTTTTTGAATCATCAATAATGGAGTTCTGTTATGAAATATGTAAAATACGTCACCTCTACGTTTGCATTCTGCGTATTGGCTGGCTGTGCCACCCCATCGTCGATTGTGCTCAACGACGGCCGCGAACTTCAAACGCTGGATGCGCCAAAATATGACGCAAAGAGTGGTTTCTATGAGTTCAAGCAATTGGATGGTAAATTTCAACGTATTAACAAAGACCAAGTACGGACGATCAAAGACCTGTAAGAAAACTCCACGATATTAGCCTTCGCTGGAATTGTCTGCGGGTGGCCCGCATTCCAGGCAGGTCCTGTTCAGTGCAATAGCCAGGGCAATGCCCTGGCTATTTGGCGTTCTCGAGATGCAAGCAAGGCTTAGCCCTTGTCGATTCTAAAGACCCCGTCCCTTGCTACTGCGATTACGCCACAACCGATAGGCTCTGATGCCCGAACGCACTGAACCAAATAACCTTTCGCCCTCCATCTCCCGCGCAAGTCCCGAACGTATCAGCATGCGCAGAAAACGCCCACGTGCACGGGCGATGCCGAAGTAGATGCCGCGCGCTTTCAGGGTATCGCACACCTCCCTCAGTGCGGCAATACCGCTGACATCTATCGAGCTGACCGCCTCAGCATCGAACAGCACCGCTCGCGGTTGTTCCTCATGCTGCACGGCCTCAAGCAAGCGCATCTTGAAGTAGTCGGCGTTGAAGAACAGGATGGCATCGTCAAAGCGATACACAACCAACCCCTGCACCGTGCGCGCATCCTTATGGTGGCGGATATCGACCTGGCCTTCGATACCCGGCACCCAGCCGAGCACCGCATCGGTGGGCTGGTAGATGCTTTGGAGCAAGCGCAGGATCGCCAGGGTCACGGCGATGATGATGCCCGGCAGTACGCCGACCCCAAGCACGCCGATGGTGGTCAGTACGCACAGCCAGAACTCAAAGCGACTGAGCTTGTAGATCTTTCGCAGTGACTGCACATCAATCAGTCCCCAGCCGGCCATCAGCAGGACCGCCCCCAAGGCGGCCTGCGGAATCCAGGCCAAGGGCGTGGTGAAGGCCAGTAGGATCAAAGCGATGACCGAAGCGGCGATGATCCCCACCAGCTGACTTTTACCGCCGACCATGTCATTGACTGCGGTGCGCGAGTCGGCACCGCTGATGGCGAAGCCCTGAGAGACCCCGGCGGCGATGTTGGTAACGCCCAAGGCCAGGAACTCGTGGTTGGCGTTGATCGAATAACCATGGCAAGCCGCAAAGCTGCGGGCGGTGAGCATAGCGCTGCAAAAGCTCACGGTGGCGATGCCCAGGGCATCGCGTAGTAGACTTTTCATTTCTTCAAGATTGGTTTTTGGCCAAGCCAATTGCGGCATGCCCGCCGGCACCGGACCCAGAATTGCCACGCCAAAACGGTCGAGGCTAAACAGGCCGACGACCAAGGTTGCGACGGCCACCGTCACTAGCGCCGCCGGTAGGTGCGGGTAGCGACGTGGCAGCCAGATCAGCAAGGCCAGGCCTGCGACGCCGATCCCCAGCGTTGGCCAGTGAATGTCCCCCAAGCGCTGTAGCAGATTGATCAGGCTGAAGATGAAACCGTTGCCCTCGATCTGAAATCCCAGCACTTTGCCCAGTTGCCCTGCCAACAGGCTCAGACCGATACCGTTGAGGTAACCGATCAGGATCGGCCGCGAGAAAAAGCTAGCGATGAACCCCGCGCGTGCCAGGCCAGCACCGATCAGCATTAAGCCAACCAGAATCGTGACGATCACCGACAGTTGCGCCAGACGCGCCGGGTCGCCCATCGCCAGCGGCGCAATCGCCCCAGCGACCATGGCACAGGTAGCGGCATCCGGGCCGACCATCAACTGTCGCGAACTGCCGATCAGGGCGTAAACCATCATCGGCAAAATACATGCGTACAAACCGTACTGTGGCGGGAGGCCGACAATTTGCGCATAGGCGATGGCAATGGGTATCTGGATTGCCGCCACCGACAAGCCGGCCTGCAGATCATGTCGAAACCATTCGCGGCGATACTGCAACAGGTTGGCCAAGCCGGGCAACCAGCGAGAGAGAAACATGCATGGGGCCTTTCGAGTGGTGAGTGGTGGGCTATTGAAGCGCGCAAATATGACTGCTCATTTAGAGTATTAAATCATAAGCATCGCTTTTAGGTCTGCTTCAAGCGACGAAGGTCGCTTCACGAAACAAATCAAAGAAAAACTACTTCTTCGATTGCACGCCATCTAATATCGGCCTGTCAACTCCGCAAGTTGTTATCATTGGCGGCGGCAAAAACTGAGTGCAACACCTGACCTTTCCGGTACGGTGTTGCCCCTATGTCTTATTCCGAACTCAGCGTTGAAGAACGCGCCACCATTCAAATCGCTCGTGCCCAAGCGTTCAGCCTG
>NZ_JCBCUW010000070.1:0-21672 GCF_059862525.1 Pseudomonas sp. MF08875 | reverse complement strand
CAAACGCTTCGACTTCAAATGCCCGATCGAGGTGATGGGCGAAGTGATGCAAGAAGCCGTGGTGATGCGGCATGATGCTCCCGCTTCAATTCAATAACCGTGTTGCACTCAGATCCTGCAACCGCCGGAGGCTATTGGTATATGGGAGAGCAACCTGCGGCCGGGGGCTGTGAACCATAACCGGGACGACACCGGAAAAATCATCAGTTCCGATTACGGTGTCATGCAGATCAATACCGATAACGCTAATCGGCTGGTCCGCCTGGGGCTGATCAAGCGCCCGGAAGACCTGCTGGCCGATGCCTGCTTCAACGTGCAGGTAGGCGCTTGGGTACTGGCCCGCCACCTTCGGGTGTGTGGCAACACCTGGCGCTGCCTCGGGTCGTACAACGCCGGTTTTCATCCCTCGGCTCGCCAAGAAAACAAACGCCTGCGCTACGCGCAGGGCATTCGGGTGATTTACAACCGCCTCAAAGCGCTTGGCGCCACGCCGGGCAACCTCGCAATCCGTTAATTACTGCACCCTGTCCAGGGTGTCAGGAGACCCTTGATGAAGCTCTCTTTTGTTGCTGCGCCTGCGGTGGCTTTGCTGCTGGCCGGCTGTCAGTCTTTTTGCGAAAAGAAACCTGTAGCGCCTCCCCCTGCACCGCCCGTGGTGCTTGCCAAGGTCCCAGCCCAGCAACAAACGCTGTGGATGGAGGGCGTTATTAATACTCGCTCAGCCTTACCGGCTGACGCGATTCGTACCCAGGGCGACCTGGTAGCCGTTGACTGGAGCGGGGATGCGGTCGAGCTGCTTTCCCACCTGGCTCTCCAACGCGGCCAGAAATTTACCTGGACCGGTGTTCGCCTGCCTTTGCCCGTTAACCTCAAAGTCAACGGCATTACCTACCAGAATCTATTGCGCCTGGTAGAAATGCAGACGGCATGGCGTGCCACGCTGACCCAGCTTCCAGGGCAATTGAATCTGGCCTTTGCACAGGCCGAGCCTCAGAAGAAGGCAGGGGGGCGTCAGTGAAAAAATCCATTCTGACGCTGGCCCTATTGCAGGGCTTGCAGGGGTGTGCCCACACACCACCCGCCACGACACCTGATGCGCCGCCGCCTGTTGAGAGCTACTTGGTTCCTGCTCGCCCGGCGTCAGAGGATGTGTCTGAGTCCCGCCGCCAGTTGCTGGAGGAATCAGGGCGCACCATAGGTTTTCGCGGTGGCAAGGCTGAGCGTGCCTGGGAGTTGCGTCAGGCTCTGGACGGACAGATAGGGCGTCTCGATAGCCTTTACGACTTTCGCACCCTTATCAGTCGCCAGGGCTGGCTACCGCCCGTGATCGATGAGGCGGTGGACGTGGCGCACATCACTCCACGGCAGATCCGCACGGCGAGCCATGTTTACGAAATCATCCTTCCAGAGCGGTTTGTCAGTAACCCGCCGTCCTGGCGCACTTGGCTGATGGCTGGGCTGGCATCGTCCACCACCGATGCGTCGTTATCGGTAACGCCTGAAAACAGTGTGCAGAAGGGGCTTTGGCAAGCGGCAATTCGCCAGGGTTGGGGGGAAGGGCGGTTGAGTGCCGATCAGACACTGGAAGCCAACTTCAACCGCCTGACCCGTGATTACCGGGGGATGTTGTTGTACTCGCAGCTTCTGCGCCAAGGCTTCATCACGGCGCCGGTGGTCACGGACCAACAGCAGACTGTCACTGGCGATCGGCAGAAGCTCACCACGGGCGACCGGGTGCGCAAACTCAAGGAAAACGCCGGGTTTATCCCTGATAAGACCCAATGGCAGCCGGTGATACGGAAGGTGCAGCCATGACCCAGGCTACGAGCTTTGAGCCTTATCCGTTTGACGGAGGATTGACCGGTACCTCACTGCGCGAGTTTTTCGTCTGGTGTGCGCGGAAAAACGTCAGTGATATCCATATCCAGGGTAACAACCACCTGGTGGTGGGGCATCACGGACGCTTGCGCCAGGCCAGTCCGTTCGTGCTGGCTGATGACACCCTGTCCAAGCTGCTCGACGAGGTGTTCAACCCGGAAATCCGGGCGACGGTGCGCGGCGGCCGGCCTGTAGACCGGGCGTTGCAACTGGATGGCGACATGTACCAGCGCTACGGCCTGGAACGCGGGGAGCGATTGCGCTTCCGTTGCAACTTTGTACAGGCCACCGCTGGACGGCTGGACACCACCATTGCTCTGACGATGCGGGTTATTCCCTCAGATATCACACCGCTGCCACAGCTGGGTCTTGAGGATGACCTGTTCGAGGCGTTGTTGCCGGCCAGTGGATTAGGGCTGATCGGTGGGATTACCGGGTCAGGGAAAAGCACCCTGGCGGCCTCGATCTACCGCTTCTGCCTGGACACGGACCCTGACCGTAAAGTGACCACGACTGAGGACCCGATTGAATTCGTTCTTGGGCGTGCGGGTGATGTATTGCTCCCGACTCAGTTGCAGATCGGCCGTGATGTGCCGAGCTATGCCGAAGGCATACGGGCGCACCTGCGCCGCGCGCCGTCGATTATCGGCGTAGGGGAAATGCGGGACTTGGAGACCTTTCAGGCGGGCGTTCTCGCGGGCCAGTTGGGTCACTTCAATCTCAGCACCTTGCACATTCACTCCCCCGGCGAAGCCATTCCTCGTTGCCTGACGATGGTGCCGTCTGAAATGCGTGAAGCGACGGCCCGCGATCTACTGGGGGTACTGCAGTACATCGTTGTGCAAAAGCTACTGCGTACTACAGACGGCAAGCGTCAGGCGGTGCGCGAATACATCCTTTTCGACGATCCGCTGCGTGCCCAACTGGCCGGGATGCCATACACCCAGTGGGGCCAGCATATCGACGGGATTATTCGTACTGAGCAACGTCGCTTTGCCGATCATGCTTGGAGGCTTTACCAGGGCAACCGGATTGACCGGCGAGAATTGGCGGTGGCCATGTCGGCCTCTCAGTTGCGCGAACTGGAAAAGCGAGACAGATCATGAGCAGCTTTTCGGCACTAACGCGCCCGATCAGCCGTGGCCTGATGCTCTCGACGTTGCTGTTTAACCTGGTGTTAACGGCTCAGGCGGCAGAGATACAAGTCGGTTTCTCTCCGGAAGGAAGTGCTGAGCAACTGGTACTCAATGTGATCCAGGATGCCCAGCAGCAGATCCGCTTGATGGGCTACAGCTTCACGTCGCCCAAGGTCGTTAAAGCCCTGGTCGCCGCGCAAAAGCGTGGCGTTGATGTCCAGGTGGTGCTTGACGCACATGGCAACGAAAGCAGGGCCAGCCGCGCCGCCATGAACCTGTTGGCCAAGGCCGGAATCGGTCTGCGGACGAATGCCGCGTACAAGATCCAGCACGACAAAGTGATCATCAGCGACGGGCAGAACGTGGAAACCGGCTCGTTTAACTACTCGACCTCGGCAGCCAAGGCCAACAGCGAAAACGCGTTGGTGCTGTGGGGCTTTCCTGCGGTGGCCAGCGTTTATTTGGAACATTGGCAATCACGCTGGGAGCAGGGTCAGCCTTATCAGCCGACCTTCTAAAGGGTTGTCACAGAGGTTCTAGGGAAGGAGAAAAACCATGTGCGAAGACGATTGCCAGTGCTACTTGGAGTCGGACGAATACAAAGGCTACAAGGCCGTTGAAGAACAGATCATCCACTGCACACCAGAGCAAGCCTGGGCCATGTACTTCGTCTCAACTGGCGTGGTGCGTGAACACATCACTCTTGCAGTGATGGAGCAGATCGCCAAGGGCAACACGGCACTGCTGGCTGAATTCCCCGAATTTGCACCGGCAGGGAAGGGGGATCACGAATCAGGCTGATGCGGATCACGCAAGCCTTTACCACGAAGGAGCCACCTATGGCTGATCAACAAGACTTCCTGCAACCGGGCTATTGGCGCAACGCCTCACGCCCTCTCAACGTTTATGGCATTCCAGCACCGTTGTTCTTGCTGTATCTGGTGTGGTTTCGCTTCCCATCGCTGAATACGATTTTTGTGATCAGCGCCATTATTGGCGGCTTTCGGCTGCTGTCGCTATTTGGCTGGACGCTCAAGGTGCTGGTCACCCGACTGACCTACTTGATGCGCGGTAAACGGCTGTCCGGTCGGCCCTGGTGGTACCGGCGTTTTACCGAAGGGGATTGAGCAGGAGCGCAGATATTGCGCTGGGAGTAAATAACGGAGGCATGATGAATGACATTATCCATTGATGATGCCAAGGCACTCGTAATAGATTTCTGTGCTACTTACCCAGTAGCGTCCAGCCTTGGCTACAAACTCAGAGAAACCCAGGAGGAACTATATGGACCGCACGCCACCCGAGAAGCCGCAGGAACAATCCTCGGTTCATTTCATCCAGGAGGAGGACGAGTCCTTTTCGCCACTTCCAACTTTGGTTCGGACGAAGAGTTTAAAAGATCTCTTAGGCACGAAGTCCTTGGACACTTTGGAATCAACACCTTCAACCCCGCCGAAAAACGAGCAGTCCTAGACGGGATTATTGAGGCTCGCAACGAGCCCAGCACGGCCGGTATCTGGGCTAAGGTCGATCAGCTTTACCCCGGGATCAGCGACTCGCGCAAAGCTGAGGAAGTATTTGCCTTTGCCTGTGAGGATATCGAATCACTTGCGTACGGCAACGCCATTGGGGGCGCCCAATCTTTTCGTGAGACCTGCATCGAGCGCTCCCGCCCAATGCAGATCCGCGACCTCATCAGCGTCACCACAATGGTTGCCGAGGGCCTGCATGACCGCAGCCGGTCACAGCAGATCTTTCCGGCGTCGGACGATGCCCAGTTCAAATTAGAAACCACCCCCAACACCTCCGAGTATCCGGTTTGGCTGGCCGTGCCACATGACGCGCGTGAAGTTGTGCGCGCAGCGGCTGGAAAGCTTGAAAACGGTCAGGCGGCAATTGGATGGGACAAAGAATCGAGCTTGTGGTTTGCCCGCCCGGGCGCAGACCTTGACCGTCTTGCGCAGTGGTTGCCCGATACCAGCATTCGGTCGGGTGGCGGTGATCCGGAGGCAGAGTTTTTGGACGCCTTGACCCGTGAGGGGCTAGTGATTCAAGGGATGCCGGTGATGGATGGCCAGCGGCATCGAGTGGCCACCGTAGAAGACAAAAAAGGCAATAAAAGCGGTGTGTACCGAGGGTTTCTGGATCGTCGCCCTGGTGGGTGGTTTATCAACTATCACCGAGCCGAAACGGAAAAGTCAGTGACCAACTGGAGTGCCAAGGGAGGGGAATCTGACCCCATGGCACGTCTACATATCCGCGCCGCCGCTCGCCAGTCGCAGGAAGATGCAGTGCGTGTGCGCGAGCAACTGTATGCCCAGCAAACCCTTGCTGCCAAAAGGCTCTATGACCGATTGCCTGGAGCAGACCCCGCGCACCCGTACTTGGTGCGTAAGGGAATACCCCCTACGCCCGACCTACGCCAAACAAGAAACGGCGCCCTGGTGGTGCCGTTTTTTAATGCCTCGGGAACATTCAAAACCCTGCAGTACATCCCCCCGGACGGGGAGAAGTACCTCTTTAAAGATGCGCCCAAGCAAGGACACTTTCTGGTTGTGGGTGGTTCGCTGACCCCTGGCCAACCGGTGCTTTATGCCGAGGGCTACGCCACGGCGCGTAGCGCGAACCTCGCCACGGGCCTTCCGGTGGTGATGACCATTGATGCCGGAAACATGGTGGCCGTCGCCAAGGTTTTGCATGAGCAGCTGCCCGATAGCCGGCATGTGTTCTTGGCGGACCTCGATCACGCCAAAGAGCAGAACAAGGGGTTGTTGATGGCCACTGCGGCGGCTGAGCAGGTCGGCGGTCAGGTGCTGTACCCCGCATTCACTGATGAAGAAAAGGCCCGTGGCCTGACCGACTTTAACGACCTTCACCAATCCCGGGGACTGGATGCCCTGCGCAACCAGATTAGCCAGGTATTGGCCCATGACAATGAGGTGCCCACCATGCAGGAAGAGAAAGCTGCTTTAGATCCGGCTGCTACCTCAGCCCTTGTAGACTCCGTATTACCACCCGCTGCTCCAGAGCCGTTGACCTTCACCCACAACGGCGAGCCCGCCACGATTGACCTGGAGCGCTTTCAGTCACAACCACAGGTTGAGCAACCTGCGGCACCGAGTGAGCGGGATATTCCAGCCGCTCCAGCGCCGCTGAACTTTACCCACAACGGTCAACTCGCCACGATTGACCTGGAGCGTTTCCAGCCACAACCGCAGATTGAGCAACCTGTGACACCGAGTGAGCGGGATACTCCAACAGCTCCAGCACCGCTGGCCTTCACGCACAACGGCGAACCCGCTTCGTTGGGTTTGAAGCCCGATCCAGCGACTACATCATCAGCTGACGCGGTGGCTGCCGTTGATGAAACGACGCGTGCACAACGACGGGCCGAGGAACAATTGAGCATGGCCCTGGAGCCAACATTGGCACCGACTGCCAACGCAGAGACTGTTATTGCACCCATTGTGCAGCCGGTTGAGCGTCAGGCGTTGGAGTCAGAAGCAGACTCTACCGCTCCTGACGCCACACCATTGTCTCCAGCGCCGTCAGCACAAACCCCGGAACAAGAGACCCCAGTGGCTTCTGATGATCCAGCTCCGGTGTCCCGGTTAAACGACGCCGGCAATGGAACATCGCCTGTAGCCGCTAACGAGGCAGATGCAATCTTGGTGGGGGCACCACGGCCTAGCGGGACGGAAGTCGAGCCACAGATCAGCCATCTGGATTTGGATTCACTGCTGGCACGGGTTGGCTGGGAGAAACAAGGTGATAGTCAGACCCTTTACACGCTCGATGGTGAACCGGCATTTGTGGATCATGGCGCCCGTTTGGAAATGGCACCAGGAGCGGGCCAGAGTGATGAAAAAATCGTCGCGGCCCTGCTGACCGCTGCGCAATTTTATCGAGGTCGAATCGAACTGACCGGCAGTGACGAGTTCAAGGCCAAGACGATCGGCTTGATTGCGCAGCATCAAATCAACGTCGAGATGAAAAATCCCGTTCAACGGGCATTGCTGGACGACGCCCGTAAAGCCTTGACGGCAGAACCGGTGGTACGCGATGCCATTGCCGGCGAGGCGCCACCTGCATTCGGTACGCTTCCTGCTCAGCCTAGCCACGCGGTGCCAGAGGCGGTGCCAGCACAGCCTCAAGCGGCGCCATTGCTGGAGGTTGAAAATGTGGCCACCGTGTCACAGTCAGCCGCGCCAAACAGGGCAGCTGAGCCTGGACCTGAAAATGTCGTTGCCCAGCCTCAAGGGGTTTCTGCGGAGGTTCATCAACCCGCTGAAAAGGCCAAGGACGGCGTCGTCGGGAAGGTGATGGCTTGCGGAATGGCACCGTATCACTTTGATGAAAACAACGACCCAACTACCTATATCAAGCTGCGCACCAAAACCGGTACGCAGACCTTTTGGGGTAAGGAGCTGGCAGGGTTGATGCGTGAAACCCGTGTTCAGCCAGGGAAAATGGTGACATTGCAGTGGCTGGGTAAAGAAGCGGTCGTGGTTAAGGTTCCGCACAAGAATGAGCAAGGCGTCACGACACACTTTGAGGACAAGAATGCCCATCGCAATCAATGGGCGCTCACCGTGAAGGGTGCTGCAACTGTACGTACCGGCCAGGATGAGGGGGTAAAACTGGCTCCTTATGACGCAGCCCGATTTGCCGTAGTACAGCAAGCCGTGATTAACCGTCTGGGACTGGACGTGCCAGTACCCACACCACCCGCTCAGGGCCTGTACTGGATGACACCAAACGGCCAGGGCAGTGCAAAAGCTGGGGATGAACTGTCGGCACAACGTCCGGCTATTGACCCGAGAAAGTCAGCAGGGCAACCGGTGATCAGCAGTTGGTCGCAAGACGGGCACCTGGACATGCTTCTGGTGCGCGGCGATGGCCCTTACCTGCAAGGCGTGGTGCGTCAGGGTAATGAGTTCCAGCATGTGTTGGTTAGCTTGCCGGGCACTCAGGACGCGCCGCCGATGGTGTTTAACGCCATTACACCAGAGGGGCTTGTGCCGATTGGCACGGGCAATGCCATTAACCGCTCAGGCGGTGTGCCAGTTTCTCGGGAAAACATCGCCTTCAAGCTTGAAGGCGACAACGCAACGCGCATCGCCAAGCTTGATGCGCCTGCCGATATTCCCCCCGCCTTGCATGCCCGGTTGGGTTTTGATGAGCGCTGGAAGGAGGACAACTCCCTCCCAAAGTCAGCACCCACAGCGGCACCGGCAGCACAGCCGAGCGATCCACGCCCGGCGTGAGCAAGAAAAAACGCTAACAGCAAAGGTACTCACCATGTTCAAGAAAAGCATGTGCGCAGCACTGCTGACGGCTTTGTGCTGCTTGCCAGTTGTGGGAAATGCAGCGGTTTGCCGCTCAGGACAAGCGGCCAGCGCAGGCAGTCAAGCCGGTTACGAGCAAGCCAAAAGGGCATCGGATGTATGGGCAGAGCGTGAGCGCACCGTCTCCGATGAACTCCAGGACTGCTTGGCACGTATTCGCACCACCAGCATCAGCTTGCCCTCATTCCCGAGTCTGTCGGATCTGTTGAACCAGCTAGCCGATCAGATATGCCAAGCAGCGGTGGACAAAATCAATAGCCATATCCCTAGCACCATTGATCCCTGGCGGTCCCAAGGAGGTTTGTTGTGAACTCATTACCTGATAATTCGGTCCAGGCGGATCAACCGCCTTTCGAGCCCAATACAGTCTCGGCGGCGGATGAAGAGACGTTTAAACATGCGGTAAATGCGCAGAACAAACGGGAACTTGGCGCCGCGTTTGCCCACCGCTGTCTGACGGCTGTGCTGTGGCTTGGCCCCGCCCTGGTGTTGTCGGTGACCATTAATGGGTTTCTTGGCTGGAAGGTCGCTAATCCCGACGTGAAGTACTTCACCACTGAAAATGGGCGAGTTACCAAGGTCATTCCGCTGGATAAGCCCGGGGTTAGCATGAGCGACGTGGCAGCGTTTGGCGCTGACACGATCCGAGAGAGCTTCACCCTGGACTTTGTGCATTACCGAGACCAGATGACCCGCCTTGGTGAGCGCTATTCCGAAGTAGGTTTCCAGGACTACTACAAGGCCCTGACGACTTCGAACGTGCTAAAGGCGGTCAAGGAACAGCGCATGAACCTTTCGGTCGATGTGGGCCCCGGGGTAATTCGCAGCAAAGGCGAATTGGGTGGCCGGTATGTGTGGGAGTTTCAGTACCCGGTCACGCTGAAATTGCACGGGCAACAGTCCGGCAGCCCGCCGTTGCACTTCTTCTTCACCCAGCGCATTCAGCGCACCGACGTGCGGGTGAAAAACGCCGGTCTGGAAGTAACGCAAGTCATCACCAGCAATACCAACTGAGGTGAGGACGGCACGCCGCTCCCTCACACCAGTTCCATAACCGACAGGATTTACGCACGTTGACCGTCAGGTCTTCGGTGTTACGAGGAACTTCCATGAAAACCACTATTGCGCTCGCCTTATGGCTGGCAGCAGGCGGATACGCCTGGGCGGATGAAACTGCCAGCCCGCAGGCGGCACCGACAGCATCCGCCGCACCTACAACGACAGCAACGGTACCCGCTGCTGCGCCTTCCGCCAATACGGCGGCGCCTTCAGGCTGGGTATCGGGTGCCTCACTCACCTCCGCAACGCCGGCAGCCAGCGTTCCCAGCCAGGCTGGACCAGGTCCCGACATCGGGAAAGTGGCTGCAGCCCCGGCGCCTTCGGGCAATGACCCGTTGCCGCCGCCGTCTCCGCTGTTTCAGCAGGCTCAGGACATGGTTTCACCACTGACCCCGCAAGAGATTCGGCAGTTGCGAGGGCAGGTTGAGGACATTAATCAGGCGATCGCTGCACCACAGATCACGGTAGTGCCAAGGATCAGCGCACTGACCGTGAATTTATCACCGGGAGCCAGCTTGCCGCTGATACGCACTGCCGTGAATTACCCCAGCTCGTTGAGCTGGATGGACAGTACCGGCGCACCTTGGAAAATTGGTGCGGCGCCCATCAGCGGCAATTCTGACTTCACTGTGTATTGGATACCCAACAGTCCGGTAATGGTGGTACAGGCCAAAAAGCCCTTTAGCAGCGGCAACGTCACTGTCTACCTGGAAGGGTTATCGGTGCCGATTGTTCTCAACGTCACCAGTGGGGAGCCTGACACCAAAGCGGGCACCTGGACGGTAGACAGTCGCTTGGACATGCGCATTCCCGGCCGGGGGCCAGCGGCTCTACCTGGCGCCGCCCCTGAAACCCGTATCGGGCTGCATGACCGCACGTTGCAAGCCTTCCTTGATGGCATACCTCCCAAGGAGGCCCGGCGTCTGAAAACGACCGGTGCGGTGCCCGATACCTCGGTATGGCAACTGGGCGATGACCTGTACATCCGCACACGGGCTGATATCCGAGACGAGTTTGAGGCAACGCTGTCGTCGGCAGACGGTACGCACCTATGGAAATTGCCGGTGACGCCTTACGTATCGTTCTCGGTAATGGGCCGCACAGCGGCGCTCAACGTGGCCTTGGAGTAATTAATCATCATGGCAAACGAAAACGATGCAAAACGTGACAAAAAACTCACGCTGGGGTTGATCGGTGCGGCCGTGGTGGCGGTGGTGGGGGGCAGCTATTTCCTATGGACCTGGCTCACCAGTCCTCCCCCGGAACAATCACGACTTGACCTCACTCGGGTATCGGTGGCTTCACGCACCAACAGCACTGAAAGCCCGGCTTACCGCGCGTTGTTAGACCAATTCAACCAGAACGGGGCCGCAGCGGCCAAAAGCCAAAACAACAGCTTTATTGCCAGTATCCCAATGGAGCAACAGGCCGTAACGCAACCTACACCGGTTGCCAAACCCGCTCCCCAGCGGGAAACAACCACCCGACGTAGTAGCAGCAGCCAAGGACAGACTTCAAAAAGCGGAAGCGAAAAGGAAGATCCGCGTCAGAAGGCGTTGGTCAAGTTACTTTCTCGAATCAATCCCCAAGTTAAGACGCAAGACGAACAGCCCAGCGGCCTGCAGGTGGCCGAGGTGATTGGGGGGGTAAGTAGTGGAAGCGGTTCTGGCGGCACGATGGCTGGCACTGCAAGCAGCTACGACCGCTGGAGTGAAAGCCTTCCAGGTGGCGCCAGGCTACAAACAGCCTCCATGAAGTCCGGTGGCGATGCGCCTTATTCCGCTGTTGAAGTGGTTCCGCCGTATTGGCGGGGTGCTGGGGTTATTGATATCGGGGTGGATTCGGACAACAGCACCACGCCGGTTCTTGGCAAGTTGTCCGGGCCCTATGCCGGGGCTGTATTGAAAGCCCCAGATGGGGCCAGATTGCAGGGCGATGGCGTGGTCATCCACTTCACTGAAATGGCCTTCAAGGGTATCAACTACAAGGTGGATGCCTATGCGCTTCAAGATGACACCTTGTTGGCCAATGTGGCTTCCGAAGTGAACCACCGTTACATGTCGCGCATTGTCTTGCCGGCAATTCTGGGCGGCATTGGCAACATCAGTGACATGTACACCCAGGCCAACACCCAGGTGGTGAGTAATGGGTTTAGCACTCAGGTAGCACGACCAGGAACACCGGACGGAACAGCAGTGGCCGGAGCCATTCTTGGCGGCGCCGCTAGCCAGGCTGCCAAAGTGCTAACTGCGGATGCCGCCCGTACCCCAGCGACCCAAGTGAACGTGTTCAAGGGCCAGGTGGTAGCCATTCAGTTCATGCGCGGTGTGTATGCCGGTGATGCAATTGCACCAGGGCGAAGCGGGGAAGCGGTGCAATCTGCTGTTCCAGCTCAGGCAGTGATGACGACACAACCTCAACCCCAGGCCCCAACCCAACCTCAGTCGGCTGATCAATGGCGTGCGCAGACCCAGGCACGGATCGAGGCGCAACGCAGGCTACAGGAGAATCAATAATGAGCGAATTTAGTGCTACAGCAGAAGATAGGGTGTCGCCGGTTGTCTCGGCACCTTCCTCCCAATCAGCCGATCAGGGGGTGTGGCAACGCCCGATGATGGGGGGACTGTCATTGCCCTGGATAATCGGGGTCGTGGTGATCCTAGTGGGTGCCGGTTGGTACTTATTTGGTCCCGACAGTACCCCCACGGTAAATCAGTTGGCTTTTCGGGAAGATCACGACGAGCAGAGCATTACCACCGAAGGGACTGGGACGACCCCCCCATTACGGGCCACCTCTGACGCAGGAGGGAGCCAGTTCAAGGATGAGGTAGCGCTCATGATTGGCGGTGTTCGCAGTTACGCGGAAACCAACCGCACAGCCATTGGACGGTTGTCGGAAACGGTCAAGTCTCAGGGCGCGGGGATGACGCTCCAACAGCAGCAGCTGTCTGAGGCTCAAGCACAACTCAGCGTGTTATCGGCTCGTTTGTCTTCCCTGGAGGGGCGACCCGTTGTACAGGTTTCCACACCGCGTGCGACCAAACCTGCAGCCCGTGTCCGATCACCATTGACCGGTATGCGCGTGGAGGCAGTGCAAAACGGTATGGCCTGGCTGTTCTGGCAAGACAGAACCTGGGCGGTGAAAGTGGGCGATCAAGTGGGGCAGGTGACCATAACCCGTATTGATGCTCAAGCCCGTGAAGTGCATACCAGCGCCGGCACACTCAAGTGAGGTGAGCCATGGGTGGTGGAAATGATGCGATTCAAATGTTGGTCAATCTGTCCCATAACTTGCTGGGCACATTTGTCAGCCTGGCTTTCACGTTAGGCGGTTTTTTTGCCGTCATTGGTGCAGTGACCTACCTCGCTTCCAATGCCAGTGCCTCCCGTAAAGCACCCGGCCAGTCGCAGAGCGGCGGCAAGGTGATTGCCGTGTTGTTGCTGTGTGGTGGTCTGGCAGGCCTTGATCAGATGATCGGCGCCGCTGCTCGCCAGTTTGGCTGGCAAGGGGCGACTTTCGACGCCATCAGCTACGTGGATGTGGGCACCTTCGGTGTTGCAGCAGACGCAGCTAATGCGGTGTTGAGTTTGGTACGAATGCTGGGCGTATTTTTTGCCTTGCAAGGCATGCTCGCCTGGAAGCGGTCACTCAAGGATGGGCATTCAGGGCTTACAGCCAGTC
Organism: Pseudomonas sp. MF08875; assembly: GCF_059862525.1. Taxonomy (NCBI): domain Bacteria; kingdom Pseudomonadati; phylum Pseudomonadota; class Gammaproteobacteria; order Pseudomonadales; family Pseudomonadaceae; genus Pseudomonas; species Pseudomonas sp. MF08875. The sequence continues at coordinate 8,569 of NZ_JCBCUW010000070.1, read as the reverse complement.
AGGATGTATCCAGCGGCACTCTCAAGTTTGTCCTGGGCGTTTTTTGCGTATGCAGTCCGTATCTGCTGAGCGCCCTGCAAAAGTCTCTTGGCATGCTCTAAGCCGGCCGGGGATCTAACGCGCCTAAGCGCACCTTTAATCGTTACATCAAACTGATCAATCAATAAGGAGTTGGCCATGTCCAAAGACATGTTGCTGTGGGCTGCTGTGCGCGTCACTGTTTTTAAAGATGGGATGCGACAGCGGATGGTGAAAGGCTTAACGGCGGCCATGGCCGCGAGCCCGGTACTGGCCTTTGCTGGTGACGATATTGCGGGTATGGGGGATGCTGCGGCAGAGGGGGCCAAGTCTTTGCAAAAATCCGCGCTGACGGTCGCTCAATTCGTTGGCGTGGTCTTTGTAATTGGTGGGCTGATTGCTGCCAAGACCAAGAAGGATAACCCTCAGATCAAAACCGGTCACATTATCGGGTCCATCCTGTTTGGGGTGTGCCTGGTCGTGATCCCGGAGATCATCAAGCGTTCGCAAACTCAGGTTGGCTTGTCGCCTGTGGACGTGGGCTAAGGAACCACCCTGCGATGACTTCGGTCATCGCAGGGCTGCGGGTTAGGGGTATTTCTGGCGGGCGTGCAGGACGCGTAAAACATCAACGCTGCCTGATTTGACCTGATAGACCACAACGTAGTTGGGATGTACGACGCATTCACGCGTTCCTTGAATACGCCCGTACCTGAAGTGATAAGCCGTTTCTGAAAGACCTTCCGCGGCCTTCTTGATGATGTTGTGCAGATCTGTGGCTGCTACTGGGTTTCTCTGGTCGATGTAATCAATGATTTCGTCGAGGTCGTCAAGGGCGACGACTTTCCAGTTAACTGCCAGCACGGGCTTTTCTCTTGGCGGCTAGGCGCTGCTCGACGAGAGCCATGGCTTCATCATGAGGAATGCTAGGCCGAGGATCATCAAGCGCTTCTTGTACTTTGGCGCGAAACCAAAGGTCGTAACTGTCTGCTTGTTCCTGCGTTTCGAACTCTGAAACGATGGGAGAAAGTTGGGCGCTCATAGAGACCTCCTATATAGATACCCATCAGCTTAAACCTTCCTGGGCTTTCTGTCGTTTAGCCCGGACCAAGTGCACCACAACGGTTCAGCCGTTGTATTTCTGACGCAAACCTACGGCGGTTAGCCGTACAAGCCAAAAACTACGACTTTTCCGAATTCTGAAGTGATCCAGAAGGAGCGCTTATGGATGTCGATATCCAACATGAACAACCCCCACTGGCCCCCCTGATGCTTGATATCAGTGGCGACCCTGAGTTGCCGGTGCCGGTGGCCATCGCAGGCGATCGATGCGCCTGCTGTGGGATCTGGACTGAAAAACTGTGGCAGGGCGCCAGGGCCGGATTCACCGACTCCCATACCGTTTGCACCCTCTGTTACCTGGCCGGGCACCTGGACAGCCCAACGGCGGCCCATGGGCTTCTGGCCTTTTTGCCTGGTATGGCGATGAGCGACGTGCATCACCTGCAGCGCCGCGCCCTGATAGCCATCCGGGCAGGAAACAAAATCCAGCGCCGTGAGGGCCAAAAAATATGGCTGTGGCTTGCCCGCCATGGCCGTGAAGTTGAGCAGGCATGGGGCACGGCGCGAGCGGGAGAGTACGCCATGGCCCTTCAACGTCTGCCCCCCCATAAGCGCTTAACCCTGCAAACCCGACTGACGGGCTGTGCCCTGATTTTGCCACCTGACAGGTTTGATGACCTGACGTTGTTACTGCCCAGCGGGAAAACCGCTGCTGCCGTACTCACCTCCCGAAGCTGGGACACCTATACCCGGAGTGATTTGTATGTCGAGCCTGATACGTTGGGTTGAAAACCTGATTACTGAAACCTCGCGGTTTGCCGTGTCCCGGGATCTGCCGGACTACTGCGACCTGCAAACGATCGTGCGTCTGACCGAGGATGACCGGACCCGTCACCCGGGCCTCAAAGCCCCGTATATCTTGGTCAACGATGAGGGTGATTACTGCACGGTGTATGCAGTGGCCGGAAGCTTTTGCGATACCGACGAAGCTGCAGCAGTTAACGAGCCCTATTCCTGGAGTGGTCGACTTGAGCGTATGACTCAGGCGCTGACGGCTCACTATCGCCGTCATGGGCACAAGGTCAGTCTGGTATTTGAAGACGATCCGGAGCAGGGCCGAAAGGAAGTTCAGCGCTTGTTGGCTCCCCAATACGTTTCCGTGAAGCGTACCGGCATCGACATGACGCCTATTTTGGATGAACACGTCGAGAAGCTTGCCCCGTGGGTATCGCGGGAGCGTTGCTACATGGTGTGTTACACCGGGCGAAAAGCTCTATCCGCGCATGAGCTGGTCGATGAAAACAAACGCCTCAAAGAGCTGATCGGCCAAAGCCCAGATGCGAAATTTGGGCAAAACCCAGTGTTGGCCGAAATGGCCGGGTTGAAAATCCGACACGATGGCTTTCTGAGCGCTGTGGAAAGCGCATTTAGTGATAACGGCCAGGGTGTGCTGCTGGAATTGCTCGATGCCCACGACGTGGGTCAGGCTCTGCGCTCGCAGGTGGACCGCGAGGGCACCAGTGACGCCTGGCAACCACTGTTACCTGATGATCCCATTACCCCGCATGGCGTGCGTCAAGGGGATGACCACACGCCTTTCCTGGCACCGCATCTGAACTTTCAGTTGATGAACCAGGACATGGAAACCCACGGAAACAAGCTGTGCATCAATGGAACCTGGCATGGAACCTTGTCAGTAGCCCTCGGACCGCAGGCGCCGCAGACCTTTGCCCACCTCAAAGCATTGGTGCCGCGTGGTGTGCCGTGGCGTGTACGCATGGACCTGATGCCGGGCGGCATGAAGTCGCTGGGGGCCAAGAAATCAACCCTCGATTTTATGGCGTTTGTGCCGGCGCTGCGGCCGGTGTGGAACTCCATAGAAACCCTGACGCGGATCGAGCAGGAAGAGCCGGTGTGCGTGATGACCATCATGGCGTCCACCTGGGGTGATAGTAAGGCCACGGTGACACGTAATCTGACGCTGCTTACCCAGGCCTTTCAGTCCTGGGGTGTCTGTGAGGTGACGCAAACCTTCGGTAACCCGGTACGGGCCTGGGCGTCGACCTTAGTTGCTTCCAACAAAGGCAGCGGCCCACACCTGTTGTATCCGCCGCTGTCAGAGGCGCTGAACCTGTTGCCGATCACCCGTCCAGCCTCGGCTTGGGAAGATGACGGTAACGCCTTGTTCCCAACATTGGATGGCAAGCTGTACCCAGTTGGGCTGGCCACCAGCAAGCAGAACAAGCTCACTAACGTGATTGTTGGTTCTCCGGGGCTGGGCAAGTCGGTGCTGCTGAATGCACTGGGGAACACAATGGTATCCAGCGCCCAGCGGCAGTTACCGTTCATCGCCGGCGTGGATAAGGGCTTTTCGATGCAGGGTCAGGTGGCCTTGCTGCGCGATAGTCTGCCACCAGAGCGCAAGGACGAAGTCGTCGGGATCGTGCTGCAAAACAGCACCAAACATTGCCGCAACCTGTTTGATATCCAGTTGGGCGCACGCTTCCCAATCCCCCACGAGCGTAACTGGATCATCAGCATGCTCACGGCCATGTGCATTGATCCATCGACGGGCAACCCGCCAAACGAGCGTGATACCCGGCAGATCTTGGAGCGCATCATCAGCATGGCCTACACCGCCAATGCTGAAACCAGTCCCAGGGCCTGGACGCGAGGTGTTGTACCTGTGGTCGACGCAGCCCTGGACAAAAGTGGCCTGATCGAGCGTTACCCGGCCCAGTGGTGGGAAAGCACTACCTGGTACGAGGTCCGCGACTTGTTGTTTGAAGCAGGGTTTGTACAGGAAGCTCAGCGCGCCCAGTTTCAGGCGGTACCGGAACTGGCGGACATGACCAGCTTCTTGAACCATGAAGACGTACAGGGGGCATTTGGTCGGGTGCAACGCGATGAGAGCCAGGAAGTCCTGTTGGAGTACCTGCACCGCTGCATGACCGACGCCACCAACGAATTCAAGATGTTGGCCGGGCGCACGCAGTTTGTAATCAGTCCGCGCACGCGAGTGATTGCTATCGACCTGAACAACGTGATGGGCGATGACAGCAAGTCCGGGCACTTGAAAACCGGGATCATGTTCTTGTTCGCGGGCCAGGTGGCTGGTGGTGATTTTGTGTTGCCTCAATACAAGGAGGCCTTGTTGGAGGCGGTGCCCAAGCTTTATCACCCCTTGCATAAGGACCGACTGGAGCAGCTAGACCAGGAAGTCAAAACGAAGGTCTACGACGAGCTACACAACGCCGCCAAGGTGCCCTTCATCTTCCCGATGCTGGAAACCCAGGACCGCGAGCAACGCAAGTTCGGGGTCCGTACCGTGTTGTCTTCGCAATACGTGCGTGACTTTCCCGACGCGATTCTGCGTTCGGCCAACTCGTTGTTCATGATGGAGGTGGACCCCGATGACGAACACTTACTGATCGACCGCTTCAAAGTGCCGAAGGTAACGATTCGCACATTTCAGCGCACCGGATCAGGTCCGGCAGCGGACGGCAGCGGCGTTCCGTTTTTGGGTGTGTTTCGGATCAAGGGCGGCGGCACCCTGGCGCGGATTCTGAAAAACGCTTTGGGGCCTCTGGAACTTTGGGCTTTGAACTCATCACCCACCGACAGCTCTTTGCGCCGTCTGCTGTACGAGGAAGTGGGAGGTGCCACGGCCCGCGCCATGTTGGCCGAAGCCTTCCCGCAAGGCACGGCGGAAAAGCTCGTAGCGCTGCGTCAGAAAGAGGCTGGTGAGGCGGACGAAAACAACGTGATCCGCACTCTGGCCAATGAACTGATCACCCGGCGCGGTTACAACCTTTGAGGGAATAAATCATGATGAAAAGACGTTATACGTTAACCGCGCTGGCCATGAGTGTGCTGGGGGGGCCGCAGGCTTTTGCCTATGTGCAGCCGACGGCGGAGGTGTCCAGCGTACCAATCACCATGCAAGTTATGCCTGCCATGGTGGGGCTTCAAGCCACCTTGGCGGAAATTCTAACCACTGATATGCAGATCGGCACGGCCATTGTGCAGGCCAGTGACAAGCAGGTCGCCGTCATCACTGAATCGGCCCGCGCTCAACGCGAAGCGGACATTTTCGGGCGTCAGACTGAGCGCCTGGAACGTGCCCGAGAGCAGTACACAGTAGCGGACAGTATTTGCAGCGAGTCTGCTTCTGGTATGGCTGCAACGGTAGGCAAGGTGAGTCGTTCCAATTCCTCAACCCTTGCTACGGGATCGGGCGTCAGTAGTGCGGTGGTGCGCAAAACCATCGCCTCATTGCCCGTCGCACCACGCCAGGGTGGCTATCGCAGTGCAGCCATGCACGCTGCATATTGCACCGAGAGCGAGGCCGCGCAGTATGGCGGCACGGACTTGTGCCCGGGTGTGTCCAGCCTGCCAGGGGGCGACATTGAAATGCGTTCGTTGCTCGACGGCGCGGGAGCGGTGGGTAAGGCCCCTGACCTGACCTTCAACCAGGACCAGATAGATGCGGGGATGGCCTACATGAAAAACTCTGCGCGTCATGACGGTGGTCGGGTACCGGGTAAGGGCGAAATCCAGTCAGCCACTGGGCGTGAATATCAGGGGTTGATGACCCAGTACAAGGCGATTCAAAGCGCGGCCACTCAACCGCAACTGGACATGATCGCCGCCAGTCAGGCCAATCCGGCCACGAAGGACGCGCTGCAAGAAGCCTTGCAAAGCCCGTCAGCGGCGGAGTATTTCGCCACCACCGGCAGTCAGGAAGCGCAACGCACGGGTGTGATGAGTGAACGCGAGTTTGAGGCCTTTGAGGTGGGCAGACGTTATGCCAATACAGCCTATGAGACTGACTTGCAGGCTATGAGCGGTGAAAACCTGACGCGTGAGCTGGTACGAGTGCAGAGCTTGGGCAATTGGCTGCAATTGGGACTTAAAAATGATCAGCGTCAGGCCAACATCATTGCAGGCCAGCAATTAGCCCTGGCGGCCGATGCCAAGTACGTACCGCAGCTTCAAGAGCTGGGTTCAAAAATGAGTTCGGGAGTGACAGCACATGAAAACTGATCCTCGAAACGCCGGTGAAAAAACGCAGGAAACCGATAAGACCACCAGTACGCCATTACAACGCGTCGGGCACGTGGGGTTGTCGATTATCAACCCGTTCTCGGACCTGGGAGTGATTTATCGCCAGGGTGTGCAACCGACTATGGGCCGGCTGCGTGAGGCTTGGGCTCTTCTGAACCACCAGTCCGTCCCGTCTGAATCACTGGATTGGGCTCAGGCAGTGGCATGTAGCGGCAGGACCATTGAGCAGCTAAACACCACCTTCACGCGTATTCGGCTCGCCTGGTGGTGCTTGATGGTAATTGGCGGAGGGTTGGCATTGGTGCTGTCGGGCCTGGTACTGCTCGCACACGGTTTGCCCTCCGGTACGCTGTTGCGCGCAGTGATAACGATCCTGGTACTGGCAGGCGCAGGTGGGCTTGGGTTTGTGAAAACACTGATTACCACCTACCGCGTATGGCAACTGCAGGAGAGACGCGTCAGCGAGAGTGAAGGGGGCACCTTCAAGGACTTCCTGACCGAAAATCATTGGGGCCGGCAGGTGCTTACGTTGGGCGCCGCGCGGTGACTCCGCTTTGTAGATAAGGGGAACACCTCTTCCTTGCCCCGGGTCGGCGTCCTTTTTGGCTTACGACTTTTCTTCTGTTTCACCTCTACGGTCCCTTTCGCGGTCCGGCATCTCACACGGAAAACTCTATGAAACTTACCAATAAATTTTGGTGGGTCGGACTGTTGCTGGTCTTTTCCCTGCCGGCCCTGGCCGACACTGTGGATTATCAGACTATCGCGGCTGCGGCCCAAAAGACCAACGACCTGTCACGGCAGGCACTGGTGATGATTTTTGGCGACGTGGTGCTTAATCCGTTTGCCCCTTCAACCCCCACGTTGATCGGATCGTTGTTCGCGCTCATCAACGGTTTTTTGAGCGTGCTGGCCTTGTTCTGGTTTCTGGCAATCACGATGAGAACCATTGTGAAGTCAGGGCACCAGGGGCAAGTCTTTAACGGGGGGCGCTCAGCGGTGTATCCGATTATGACGTTCGCCGGATTCATCACCTTGCTACCCACTGCATCGGGCTGGTCGCTGGCCCAGCTGGTTATGCTGTGGGCCACATCTGTGATGGGGGTCGGTGGGGCGAATCTATTGACGGATAAAGCCGTCGATATGATGAGCAGTGGCTATTCGATGGTGACGCAGCCAACGGCGCCGGTCACTCGGTCATCTGCCCGGGGCATCTTTGAGATGAACCTGTGCAAGTACGCGATTAACCGTGAGTTGCAGTCGTTGTATGCGGATGGAGAAGCCAATACACCTCTGATGACCACCAAGGGCGGTAATGGTCAATACGACACCGGCAATGGCAGTGCCGTGTGTGGCTCTGCCAAAACGCCCAACACAGGCCGCACCGGTACCTGGAATCTGCTGTTTGACAGTGATGTGGATACGAATGGCGTTATCACGGCGCAGCGTCAAGCGTTGGACACGATGCAAAGCTCTATGGATCAGGCGGCGCGGTCATTTGTGGACACCTACCTGAGCAAGCGTGACCAAGACGTGGGGAGTTTTCAGGATGCCGAGACGCAGATCCAGAACGCGGCTGCAGAGTATGAAAATACGGTCAACCAGGCGCTGACTAAGATCGACTTCAAGGATACGCTGCAAAGCCAGCTATCAAGTCAGATCAAAAGCAGTGGTTGGGTTGCCTTGGGTAGTTGGTATCACACCTTCGCTACGGCCAATAGCAAGACCAATGACGTGGCCAGCTCGACGCCGGTTGTCACTGGAATGAGTCATGTCGGCGAACATGGCACCAGCGATCTTTACAACCAGGTGTTTGCGGCCTATCGGGCGCAGGTGCAGAACAGCACCTATACAGCGCCATTGGGGACACAGACCGCCAAGGATGATGGAGCGGCAGTTACAGCGGAAGATCCCAACTCGGTGTTTGTGAGCTTTTTCAAAAATCCTATGCAAATGATTACGAGCGGAATAGCTACGTTGAAAGTTGGCACGGACGCCAATTTCTCTAACCAAGTAAACCCGCTGATCAAAATGCAGGCAATTGGCGATTACACATTGGTCGCAACAGAAACATCGATGGCGGTTTATGCACTTGCTGTGGGTGCTGCTTCGGCGGCCAGTAACTCGGTCCTGGGGACACTTGGGCAAGTCTTTGGTATCAACGGCGGTGAAGTGGCGAAAGATGTGCTGGGCGCTCTGGCCCCAATCTTCTTTTTCGTTATGTTTGCATTGATGGCCATCGGCTTTTCCTTGGCAGTGTTTTTGCCAGCAGTGCCTTTTTTGTTCTGGATGACGGGGCCTGAATTCATAGAATAAGCGCAACGCTTGAAACGAGAGGCAGAGAGCCAGCCACCGGTAGAATCCAGGCTCTCACACCGAAGGATTCAAGCGCAGATGACTACGCATTACCGGCAGCTGACTC